>NZ_NASN01000007.1:0-74286 GCF_002142015.1 Gilliamella sp. A7 | reverse complement strand
CAATTTAAATTTTATTTTGTGGCATGATTAACGGTGATTATCTTATATGATAATTACTAAGAAATTTTACTATAAAAGATATTTAGTAATCGATTTATCTTATTGATTATTATTTATAATAAACAAAAAAATACGAGTCATTGACTCGTATTTAATTATTAATTTATTTATTGAGTGCTTTTACTTTCAGTATTATGCCCTCAACCGCAACAACTTCAACTGGATGACCTACTTCTAGATCTTGATTACATTTTGCTGACCATGTGCCGTCTTTTATTTTTACTCGACCTGAACCATTAATGATAGCATCAGTAACGATTGTTCTAATGCCAATTAATTCTTGTTGAGGTTGATTAATCTCAACTTTACTTGATTTGACGTTATCGCGTTTTTTTAACCATACCCACCAAAGATAAGCGGACATTAACGTAAAAATAGCAAACAAAATCCATAAAACAGGCCAAGAAAGCGGCAAAATCCAAGCAATTAAACCAACAATAATGGCTGCCATTCCACTCCAAAGTGCATATCCGCCAGTTCCTAATAACTCAGCAATCAGCAAAATACCGCCTAAAGCAAAAAATACCCAGTGAGGAGAATTATAAATAACCATTAAAAAATCTGTCATTGGTTGTTACCTATTATTAATTGAATTATATTTCCAATCATCCCCCTAACCAATTTATTATCAGTTAGGGAATATGATTTTGCTAAATTTAATTTAGTTGAGTCTATTTAGTGTTTTTGATTAATTCTGCAATACCACCAATGCTACCCATTAGACTTGAAGCATCAAGCGGCATCATCACAACTTTACTGTTATCTGAAGCGCCGATTTGTTGTAACGCTTCAGTATATTTTTGAGCAACGAAGTAGTTGATTGCATTAATATTACCTGCTGCAATTGCATCAGAAACCATTTGCGTTGCTTTTGCTTCTGCTTCAGCAGCACGTTCACGAGCTTCTGCTTGTAAAAATGCGGCTTGTTTTTCACCTTCTGCTTTTAAAATTTCTGACTGTTTTTCACCTTCAGAACGTAAAATAGCTGCTTGACGGATACCTTCCGCTTCAAGGATTTCCGCACGTTTATTACGTTCAGCTTTCATCTGTGCATTCATGGCTGCAATAAGTTCTGCTGGCGGACGAACGTCACGAATTTCGATACGGGTGATTTTTATTCCCCACGGACTAGTTGCATCATCAACAATACCAAGAAGTTTCGAGTTGATATGATCACGTTGTGATAACATCTCATCAAGTTCCATACTACCAAGTACTGTACGGATGTTTGTCATCATAAGATTAATAACAGCTCGTTCAAGTTGGTTAACTTGGTAAGCGGCTCTTGCTGCTTCTTGCACTTGTATAAAGCAAACAGCGTCAATTTGTACATTTGCATTATCTTTAGAAATAACTTCTTGAGATGGGATATCAAGCACTTGTTCCATCATATTAATTTTACGGCCCACGCCATCCATAAAAGGAATAATAATATTTAAACCAGGTTCAAGAGTGTGAGTGTATTTACCAAAACGTTCGATAGTGTATTGATAACCTTGAGGAACAATAGTGATGGTTTTAAAAACGGTAACTAAAGCAAGTAAAACAATTACTGCTATAAAAATATAAAATATAGGCATAAATCAAAATCTCTAATTTTTATGGTGAATTTAAATGTGCAAGTTATTTTAATCGGTATTAGGTTATTTGACAAACTATTAATTTTTTACTAACTATATGAAATTAATAATGACTTGCCGAGATTGCTCTGTTTATATGCTTCAAAAAGATTGTTATGTATTTATTTTAGTAACAAAAAAACAGATAAAAAATTTTAGGTCTATTTATCGAACATAAAATATTCACTTGACAACACATCAATGAACTAGTTTAATAGTACAAAATCTTTTTTAGCAGATACAATAATGATAAATCAGCAATCCACATTAACGAATTGTAAACAAATTACCGTTTTCGGTTGGTGGCGCATCACTTTCTGCGGGTGATGTGATGATGTCCTTTTTTCATAATACCCGCTCAGTGCGGGTATTTTAGTTTTGCAAAGATAAAAATAATTTTATAAAAGAGAGTCAACAATGAATAAGCCTACATTAACACAGATAATTAAAACCATTGGTTATTATCAGGATCCGACTCAGGTATTTTATCAACTTTGTGATAACAAACCGGCAACATTGTTACTGGAATCAGCTGAAATTGATAATAAGCAAGGTATTAAAAGTGTAATGATAGTTGATAGTGCTTTGACTATTTCTGCACTCAATAACCAAGTCACTTTTCAAGCTTTAACCAGTAACGGAAAAAAATTATTGCCTTTATTGCTACAAGCTTTTCCTGATAACGTCGCTAAAACACAATTAGATGAACATAATCTTCAGCTAGTTTTTCCGGCTATTGATAATTTGCAAGATGAAGATTCTCGCTTAAAGTCATTATCAATTTTTGATGCACTAAGAACATTATTAAACATCGTTAATATCCCACAACAAGCGAGTTCTGATGCAGTATTTGTCGGTGGTTTATTTGCTTATGATCTTGTTGCTGGCTTTGAGGATTTACCTCTGTTACCAACCGAACAACGTTGCCAAGACTTTCGCTTTTATTTAGCTGAAACATTACTGGAAATTAATCATAAAGACCGTGTTTCATTATTAAAAGCAACGGCATTTACTTCTTGTCCTGATGAGACAAAACGCTTGAATCAACGCTTAACAGAGTTGCAAAATAAACTTAATCAACCGATGAAAGCGATTAAGACTCAATCTTTAGCAGAAATAAATGTTTCATTTAATAAGAGTGATGATGATTTCAATACCATAGTTAAAAAAATGCAGGATGCTATCCAACAAGGTGAAATTTTTCAAGCCGTTCCTTCAAGACGTTTTTCATTACCATGCCCTGAACCATTATCTGCTTACCAAGTGTTAAAAAATACCAATCCAAGTCCATATATGTTTTATATGCAAGATAGCGATTTTGTTCTGTTTGGTGCATCACCGGAAAGTGCCCTTAAATATAACAAGACCAATAATCAAGTTGAAATTTACCCTATTGCCGGTACTCGACCACGTGGTTTAACCGCAAGTGGTGAGATTGATTATGATTTGGATAGCCGACTAGAACTTGAAATGCGCACTGATAAAAAAGAGTTGGCAGAACACTTAATGCTGGTTGATTTAGCCCGTAATGATTTAGCTCGTATTTGCCAACCGGGCACTCGTTATACTAAAGAGTTATTAAAAGTTGACCGTTATTCGTGTGTTATGCACCTTGTTTCAAGAATAGTTGGCCAGTTGCGGACTGATCTTGATGCACTGCATGCTTATCAAGCAACAATGAATATGGGAACATTAACCGGCGCACCTAAAGTAAGAGCAATGCAGTTAATTGCTGATTCAGAAAAAATAAAACGTGGCAGTTATGGTGGAGCAGTGGGGTATTTAACCGCTAGTGGTGATTTGGATACCTGTATTGTTATCCGTAGTGCTTATGTTGAAGATGGCATTGCCACGGTACAAGCAGGTGGTGGGGTGGTTTTGGACTCAGAACCTCAATCAGAATCGGACGAATCACGTAACAAAGCTCGTGCTGTTGTTCGCGCGATTATGGCAGCACATAATGTAGAAGGTGTATTCTAATGGCTAATATCTTATTTATTGATAATGTTGATTCGTTTACTTATAACTTAGTTGATCAGTTACGTCATAATCAACATAACGTGACGATTTACCGTAATACTATTCCGGCGGATGTGATTATCGAAAAATTATCACATATGCAAAATCCTATCTTAATGTTATCGCCAGGTCCAGGTACGCCAAGTGAAGCAGGCTCAATGCCTGAATTACTAAAACGTTTAAAAGGGAAATTACCGATTATTGGTATCTGCTTAGGCCATCAAGCGATTGTCGAATCTTATGGTGGTATGATTGTACCAGCTGGTGATATTTTGCATGGTAAAGCTTCATTAATCGAACATGATGGTCAAGCTATGTTTAAAGGCTTACCAAATCCATTACCGGTGGCTCGTTATCACTCTTTAAAAGGTGAAAATATACCGAAAACATTAACGATTAATGCCATGTGTAATAACATTGTTATGGCAGTACGTAATGATGAGGATCGGGTTTGTGGTTTTCAATTTCATCCTGAATCGATTTTAACCATTCAAGGGGTAAAATTATTAGAGCAAACCATTGAATGGGCACTTAATCCAGTCCAAAAACAACCGCAAGCAAAACAAGAGGCAATTGTCGATAAGCAAGAATACAACATTCAACCGATTTTAAATAAATTGTATTTAGGACAAGTATTGTCACAACAAGAGAGCAAAATACTCTTTAACTTAATTATTCAAGGTAAAATTGAACCAACTGTTTTGGCAACTGCGATTATAAGTATGAAAGTGCGAGGTGAAAAACCAGATGAAATTGCTGGTGCTGCGCAAGCATTACTTGAAAATGCAGATGCTTTTGAAGTTCCTGATTATGATTTTACCGATATTGTTGGTACAGGTGGTGATGGCACGAATAGTATTAATATATCAACAGCTAGTGCTTTTGTTACTGCTGCTTTAGGGTATAAAGTCGCTAAACATGGTAATCGAGGGGTATCAAGTAAATCCGGATCTTCCGATGTACTATCTGCTTTAGGTATTAAATTAAACATGTCAGCGGAAGCCTCACGTAAAGCGCTTGATGAATTAGGGTTATGTTTCTTATTTGCTCAACAATATCATTCAGGCTTCCGTCATGCTGCGCCAGTTCGTCAACAATTAAAAACACGAACAATTTTTAATGTGCTAGGTCCGTTGATAAATCCATCACGACCAAAACGTATTTTACTCGGTGTTTATCATCCTGATTTGATAAAACCGATTGCAGAAACATTAAAAATGTTGAACTATACCCATGCTTATGTAGTACATGGTGCCGGTATGGATGAAGTGGCTATTCATGGCGAGACTCAAATAGCCGAAGTAAAAAATGGTGAAATCAGCTATTTCACCCTGACACCACAAGATTTTGGTTTACAACAATACACCTTAAAAGATATTGAAGGTGGTACACCTGAAATGAATCGTGATTTGTTGTTAGCTATTTTACAAGGACAGGGTAAACCAGCGCATGAAGCGGCTATTGCTGCAAATGTAGCTATGTTAATTAGCTTGTTTGGTGAACCAGACTTAAAACAAAATGCACAACGTGCAATTGAATTAATGCATAGTGGCAAGGCTTATGAGCTATTACAAAAGTTAGCAGCAAGATAATAAGTGGAGAATAACATGGCAATTGCAGCATTAACCGAAAATGTTGAAATGGCAACAGTATTAAAAAAAATCATTGAAGATAAACAGTTATGGCTTGCCGAACAGCAAACTAAAAACCCACTAACTAACTTTAAAAGTAAAGTAGTAGCAAGTGATCGTGATTTTTATCAAACATTAAATCAACCGAAAACAGTATTTATATTAGAATGTAAAAAAGCGTCACCCTCTAAAGGCTTAATTCGTGATGATTTTGATCCGGCAACGATTGCTAAAGTTTATAAAGATTATGCTTCAGCGATTTCAGTTTTAACTGATGAAAAATATTTTCAAGGTAGCTTTGAATTTTTGCCTATGGTACGTAATGAAGTCACACAACCAGTACTTTGCAAAGATTTTATTATCGATGAATATCAAATTTACTTAGCGCGATATTATCAAGCGGATGCTATCTTGTTAATGTTATCAGTGGTAAATGATGATGAGTATCGCCATCTTAGTCAAATTGCTCATCAACTTAAAATGGGAGTTTTAACTGAAGCAAGTACGGAACAAGAAGTTGAACGAGCCATTAATCTTGGCGCCAAAGTTATTGGTATTAATAATCGTAACCTTCGTGACCTGTCAGTAGATTTAAATCGAGTAAAAACATTATCTAAATCTATTCCTGATGATCGAATTATTATCAGTGAATCGGGTATTTACACTCATAATCAAGTTAAAGATCTTAGCCATTATGCTAACGGTTTTTTAATTGGTAGCGCGTTAATGTCTGAGTCAAATTTAAATCTAGCTATTCGTAAGGTGATCCTAGGTGAAAATAAAGTCTGTGGTTTAACCAGAGCGCAGGACGCGATAACTGTCTATCAAGCAGGTGCGATTTATGGCGGATTAATTTTTGTCTCTAATTCACCAAGATATATTACACCAACTAAAGCACGTAGTGTTATTGCAGCAGCACCATTAAATTGGGTGGGAGTTTTTAAAAATAGTGATATAGACGAAGTTTGCCAAATAGCGCAACAATTATCACTGTACGCAGTACAATTACATGGTCATGAAGATGATAATTATATTCAAACACTCCGCCAACAATTGCCAACAACTTGTCAAATTTGGAAAGCATTAAGTATTAGTGATAGTATTCCGAACCATGATAATCCATTAATCTCTCGTTATATATTTGATAATGGTGCTGGAGGAACGGGTAAAAGTTTTGATTGGTCATTATTACAAGGTAAAGATTTAAGTAATGTCATTTTGGCTGGTGGTATTAATCCACGAAATGTAAGTCAAGCACTAGCTACTGATGTTATTGGCGTTGACCTTAACTCAGGTGTCGAAGTATCGGCCGGAATTAAAGATAAACAGAAAATTACAGCAGTATTTGAACAAATTTAACTAATTATATTGAAGGAATGGTTATGTCTAAATTGAATCCTTATTTTGGCGAGTTTGGTGGTCAATATGTACCGCAAATATTAATGCCAGTGCTAGAACAACTTGAGGATGCCTTTATATCGGCGATACACGACGCAAGTTTTCAAAAAGAATTTAATGACCTTTTGGTGAACTATGCAGGTCGACCAACCGCATTAACATTGTGTAAAAATCTTACTGCAGGTACCAAAACAAAACTTTATTTAAAACGAGAAGATTTAGTCCATGGTGGTGCCCATAAAACTAACCAAGTCCTAGGCCAAGCATTACTAGCTAAAAGAATGGGTAAAACAGAGATTATTGCCGAAACGGGTGCTGGTCAGCATGGTGTTGCTTCAGCATTAGCTTGCGCATTATTAGGTTTAAAATGCCGAATTTACATGGGTGCAAAAGATGTTCAACGCCAAGCTCCAAATGTATTTAGAATGCGATTAATGGGGGCTACCGTCATTCCAGTTGAAACGGGTTCTGCCACATTAAAAGATGCTTGTAATGAAGCATTACGTGATTGGTCTGGTAGTTATGAAACCGCACACTATATGTTAGGTACCGCTGCTGGCCCACATCCATTCCCGACCATTGTGCGTGAATTTCAACAAATGATTAGTCGTGAAGCAAAACAGCAAATTATAGAAAAAGAAGGTCGTTTGCCTGACGCAGTCATCGCCTGTGTTGGTGGTGGTTCAAACGCAATTGGTATGTTTGCTAATTTTATTGATGATAAATCAGTTAGATTAATTGGTGTAGAGCCTGGTGGTCATGGAATTGAAAGTGGTGAACATGGTGCATCACTAAAACATGGTAAACTAGGTATCTACTTTGGTATGAAAACACCAATGATGCAAACGGATGAAGGGCAAATTGAAGAGTCTTATTCGATTTCTGCTGGCCTTGATTTTCCGGCAGTCGGACCTCAACATGCATATTTAGATAGTATTGGTCGAGCAGAATATGTCTCTGTCACTGATGATGAAGCGCTTGAAGCCTTCAAAGCTTTATCTCGTAGTGAAGGCATTATTCCTGCATTAGAGTCATCGCATGCATTAGCTTATGCATTGAAAATGATTAAAGAAAATCCAAACAAAGAACAATTATTAATTGTTAATTTATCTGGTCGTGGCGATAAAGATATTTTTACGGTTTATGATGTATTAAAAGCAAAAGGAGAAATAGAATGAGTCGTTATCAAAAACTGTTTAATCGTTTAACAGTCGAAAAACGTGGTGCATTTGTTCCTTTTGTTCCAGTTGGTGACCCAAATCCACAACTTTCATGTCAAATTATTCAAACCATGATTGATGCAGGGGCTGATGCATTAGAATTAGGTATTCCTTTTTCTGACCCAATGGCGGATGGACCAACAATTCAAAATGCTAATATCCGTGCTTTTCATGGTGGTATAACCGTTGAGAAATGCTTCGAAATTTTAACTAACATTCGAGCTAGCAATCCAGATATTCCTGTTGGATTGTTAATCTATGCCAATTTAGTATTTAAAAATGGTATTGATAACTTTTATGCTAAATGTGCCAAAGCTGGTGTTGATTCTGTTTTAGTTGCTGATTTACCGGTTGAATATGCACAAGAGTTTACTGGTTCTGCAGAAAAACATGGCATAGCTCCGATATTTATCTGTCCACCTAATGCTGATGATGAGGTAATAAAAAATATTGCTAAGCATGGTAAAGGTTATACTTATTTAGTTTCACGAGCTGGTGTAACCGGTGCTGAAAATCGTGCGAATAAACCGTTAACTCATTTACTGGAAAAATTGACAGAGTTTAGAGCACCGCCTGCGATTCAAGGATTTGGTATTTCAGAACCAAATCAAGTGAGTGAAGCAATTAAAGCTGGTGCCGCTGGCGCAATTGCAGGATCGGCAACGGTCAAAATTATTGAGAATAACCTTAATAATCCAACCAAAATGTTGAGCGAACTAGCTAGTTTCGTTAAAACGATGAAAGCAGCAACGCAAAAATAATAGTAAAACTATCCGCTGATTATTCAGCGGAATTTATTACTTGAAAAAACAATAATTGTACTTATATTAACCTTAACTTGAGATTAATTGTAATTCGTTGCGACACAAAATTATAGCTGCTTAGTTTTCAATGACTTTAAACGATTTTGATAATTCTAGTATGATTTTGGGTTGCATATTTTACAAAACATAGTATAATCTTCAGCCATCTATCGCGGGGTGGAGCAGCTTGGTAGCTCGTCGGGCTCATAACCCGAAGGTCGTTGGTTCAAATCCAGCCCCCGCAACCACTTAAATTTTCATTCATACATTAATCTATCCTATTATTGTCTGAAAGTTCGAATCAAGTGGCTTCATTATATTAAATTTTAAATGTAGCCTCGCTTGTCGGGGTTTTTTTATGCGTTATGATTCAAACGTGAGTTTAAAAGGAATGTTGGGCTTTATGCCCTTTTTTATTTTCTGCAGTGGAGGTTTGTTTGGCTAATTTAGAACAACAATTGACCGATATCATTCAAGAACCAGTTAATGCGCTTGGTTTTGAACTAGTTGGTATTGAATATATTCGTGGTCGTTATCCCGTTTTACGCGTATATATTGATAGTGAAAATGGTATTACCGTTGATGATTGTGCTGATGTTAGTCGACAAATTAGTGCGGTACTTGATGTTGAAGACCCTATTACAGATGCCTACAATCTTGAAGTTTCATCTCCAGGTATGGACCGGCCTTTGTTTACGCTTGAACACTATCAACGTTTTGTTGGTGAAGAAGTCATCGTCAGTTTGCGTATTCCTGTTGCTAATCGTCGCAAGTGGAAAGGACAAATTAAATCCATTGAGAATGAAATGATTACGTTTAATGTAGATGGAAATGATGAAGTGTTTGCTTTTAGTAATATTCAAAAAGCAAACATTGTACCGAATTTTAACCTTAAATAGAGTACAGGTGTAAAGGATGAATAAAGAAATTTTAGCTGTTGTTGAAGCAGTATCTAATGAAAAAGCACTTACCCGAGATAAGATCTTCGAAGCGCTTGAAACCGCATTAGCGACGGCCACTAAAAAGAAACATACTGTTGATATCGATGTTATTGTAAAAATCGATCATAAAACTGGCGATTATGACACGTTCCGTCGTTGGTTAGTAGTGAATGAAGTAACTCAACCTACTAAAGAAATAACTCTTGAGGCAGCACAGTTTGAAGCACCTGATGTAAAATTAGGTGATTATGTAGAAGAACAAATTGAGTCAGTCGCGTTTGACCGTATTACAACCCAAACCGCTAAACAAGTTATTGTCCAAAAAGTACGTGAAGCTGAACGTGCAATGGTGATTGACATGTTTAGAAACCGAATCGGTGATATTGTGACTGGTATTGTTAAAAAGACCAATCGTGATAGTGTTATCCTTGATTTAGGTAATAACGCTGATGCAATGATGTCTCGTCATGATATGTTACCTCGTGAAAATTTCCGAATTGGTGATCGTGTGCGAGGTATTTTATATCTTGTTGAACAAGATAATAAACCAGCACAACTTTGTGTTAGTCGTTCAAATCCACAAATGATGGAAGAGTTATTCCGTATTGAAGTACCAGAAATCGGTGAAGAGATGATAGACATTAAAGGTGTCTCTCGCGATCCAGGTTCACGAGCAAAAATTGCAGTTAGTAGTAACGATCGTCGTATTGATCCTGTTGGTGCTTGTGTTGGTATGCGAGGAGCACGTGTTCAAGCGGTTTCAAATGAATTTGGCGGTGAGCGTATTGACATCGTTCTTTGGGATGATAATCCTGCACAATATGTTATCAATGCTATGGCACCAGCTGATGTTGTTTCAATCGTGGTTGATGAAGATAAACACACTATGGATGTCGCAGTTAATGCTGAAACATTACCACAAGCGATTGGCCGTAATGGGCAAAATATTCGTTTAGCATCACAACTTACAGGTTGGACGTTAAATGTTATGAGCACTGAAGATTTGCAAGAAAAACATCAAGCAGAATCTTTTGCCGCAATTAATAATCTAATGAAACATTTAGATATTGAAGAAGATCTTGCTCAGCTTTTAGTTGAAGAAGGTTTTACTTCATTAGAAGAACTAGCTTATGTACCAGTTGAAGAGTTATTAGAAATTGATGAACTTGATGAAGAACTGGTTGAAGCATTAAGAAATCGAGCAAAAGATGCATTAACAACTATTGCTCTTGCTCATAGTGGTGATAAACGGCCTGCTCAAGATTTATTAGATCTACCAGGTATGACACAAGAATTAGCCTATCAATTAGCACAACGAGATGTGGTAACTTTAGAAGATTTAGCTGAACAAGGTACAGATGATCTTGCAGATATTGAAGGTTTAACAAGCACACAAGCTGGCGATTTTATTATGGCTGCCCGTAATATTTGTTGGTTTGCAAATGAATAATTGAGGGAAAGTAATACATGACCAAAGTATCAATCGAAACACTGGCTCAAGAGATAAAAACTCCAGTGGAAACGCTTTTGCAACAGTTTGCTGATGCTGGTATTAAAAAAACTGCATCTGATTCTGTTACCCAAAAGGAAAAAGAAGCTTTGCTTGCGCATTTAAATCCTCAGCAAGGCCCAACAAAATTAACACTACAACGTAAAACACATTCAACATTGAATGTGTCAAGTGGCGGTGGTAAAAGCAAAGAAATTAAAGTTGAAGTTCGTAAAAAACGAACTATTGTTAAACAAGATCCAGCTGAATTAGAAAAAGCACGTCTTGAAGCAGAACAAAAAGCGCAACAAGAAGCTGAGTTAAAAGCGCGTAAAGAAGCTGAAGAAAAGGCAAAATTAGCTGCTGAAGAACAAAAGAAACGTGAAGAAGCAGAAGCTAAAAAGCGTAGTCAAGAACAAAAGGCTAAAGCAGCTCAAGAACAAGCAGCTGATCCAAAAGTGAAAAAAGCACAAGAAGAAAAAGCACGTTTAGAAGCTGAAGCTAACGAAATTAAACGTAAAGCTGAAGAAGAAAACCGCCGTAAACTTGAAGAAGAAGCCAAACGTATGGCGGAAGAAGCGCGTAAACTTGCTGAACAATATAACGAAACAGAAGAAACCAATAATAACAGTGATGATGAAGATTATCACGTAACTACCTCTAAATATGCTCGTGCGGCTGAAGATGATACCGATCGTGAAGTCGAAGGCGGCCGAGGTCGTGGTCGAGGTACTAAACAGGCTAAACAGAAAAAAGCCAGTAAATTATCTGAAGGTAAAGCTGAACGTGAAGAAGCTCGAGCTGTAACTCGTGGTAACCATAAGAAAAAAGGCAAAAGTACTTTACAACAAGGCTTTAACAAACCAGTTCAGGCTGTTAACCGAGATGTGGTTATTGGTGAAACCATTACTGTTGCCGAGCTAGCCAACAAAATGGCTGTGAAAGGCTCAGAAGTTATCAAAACCATGATGAAAATGGGTGCAATGGCAACTATTAATCAGGTTATTGACCAAGAAACAGCACAATTGGTTGCTGAAGAAATGGGACACAAAGTGGTACTTCGTCGTGAAAACGAACTTGAAGAATCACTAATGAGCGACCGTGATACTGGTGCTGAAAAAGTTTCACGTGCTCCAGTTGTGACTATTATGGGACACGTTGACCATGGTAAAACATCTCTTCTTGACTATATTCGTAAAGCGAAAGTTGCTTCAGGTGAAGCCGGTGGTATTACCCAGCATATCGGTGCTTACCATGTTAAAACCTCAAGTGGTGAAATCACCTTCTTAGATACCCCGGGCCATGCTGCATTTACTTCAATGCGTGCTCGTGGTGCTAAAGCAACGGATATTGTGGTGTTAGTTGTTGCAGCAGATGATGGTGTGATGCCACAAACCATCGAGGCGATTCAGCATGCTAAAGCCGCTAATGTACCAATTGTCGTTGCGGTTAACAAAATTGATAAACCTGAAGCCGATCCAGATCGCGTTAAAGGTGAACTAGCTCAATATGGCGTTATGTCAGAAGATTGGGGTGGGGATACTCAATTTGTTCATGTTTCAGCAAAAGCGGGTACTGGTATTGACCAATTATTAGAAGCGATTCTGTTACAAGCGGAAGTTCTTGAGCTTACTGCTTATGAAACAGGTATGGCTAGTGGTGTAGTTATTGAATCATTCCTTGATAAAGGTCGTGGTTCAGTGGCAACTGTGCTGGTCCAATCAGGTACTTTACGTAAAGGCGATATTGTACTATGTGGTTTCGAATATGGCCGTATTCGTGCGATGCGTAACGAATTAGGTAAAGAAGTTACTGAAGCTGGTCCTTCAATTCCGGTTGAGATTTTAGGTCTTTCTGGCGTACCGTCAGCAGGTGATGAAGCGACCGTAGTTCGTGATGAAAAGAAAGCTCGTGAGGTAGCCTTATATCGTCAAGGTAAATTCCGTGATGTTAAACTAGCTCGTCAACAGAAAGCTAAACTTGAAAACATGTTTACTAACATGACTGAAGGTGATGTATCTGAACTTAATATCGTCCTTAAAGCTGACGTACAAGGTTCCGTTGAAGCAATTTCTGATTCATTACTTAAACTATCTACTGATGAAGTTAAAGTTAAAATCATTGGTTCAGGTGTAGGTGGTATTACTGAAACTGACGCATCACTTGCTGCAGCATCTAATGCGATCATTTTAGGTTTCAACGTTCGTGCTGATGCATCTGCGCGTAAAGTTGTAGAGGCTGAAAACTTAGACTTACGTTATTATTCAGTTATTTATGATCTTATTGATGAAGTAAAACAAGCAATGAGCGGTATGCTTGCTCCAGAATATAAGCAAGAAATTATTGGCCTTGCCGAAGTACGTGATGTGTTTAAATCACCTAAATTTGGTGCAATAGCTGGTTGTATGGTAACTGAAGGCGTAGTTAAACGTCATAATCCAATTCGTGTATTACGTGATAACGTGGTTATCTATGAAGGCGAACTTGAATCACTACGTCGCTTCAAAGATGATGTTAACGAAGTTCGTAATGGTATGGAATGTGGTATTGGTGTTCGTAACTATAACGATGTTCGTGTTGGTGATAATATCGAAGTCTTTGAAACTGTTGAAATCAAACGTACTATTTAATTAATACGTTAACATGTTATAAGCAAGGTTTTAGCCTTGCTTATTCACATTTTAAGGAAAATAAATATGGCAAAAGCATTTAATCGATCATCTCGAGTTGGACATGAATTACAAAAAGAGATTGCGATTATTTTACAGCGTGAAATCAAAGATCCACGCTTAGGCATGGTGACTGTTTCTGGTGTAGATATTTCACGTGATCTCTCTTATGCCAAAGTATTTGTCACTTTTTTAAATGATGATGATCCTCAAGTTATTGAACAAGGGTTGAATGTCTTAAATGATGCAAAAGGGTATATTCGAACGTTGATCGGTAAAGCCATGCGTTTACGAATTATTCCTGAAATTAAATTCTTCTATGATGAATCGCTTGTCAAAGGTATGCAGATGTCTAGTTTAGTCTCTGATGTGATTAAGCAAGACAACGAACGTCATAAAGATTAATAATTAAAAGCACTCAATTTTTGTAAAAAATATTGAGGAGTGTTATCCGTTTCAATTTAAATATCCATGATGAATATAAAAAAAATTCGCCGTGATGTTCACGGCGTTTTGTTATTAGACAAACCACAAGGCATGACATCAAATGATGCCTTACAAAAAGTGAAAAGACTATTTAATGCTAAGAAGGCAGGCCATACTGGTGCTCTCGATCCTTTAGCAACAGGAATGTTACCGATTTGTTTTGGCGAAGCAACTAAATTTTCACAATACTTATTAGATTCTGACAAGCGTTATCGAGTAATTGCTAAATTGGGTGAGCGTACAGACACATCTGATGCTGATGGGCAAATAATCTGTACCAAATCCGTTGATGTTACTCAACTTCAAATTGAGCAAGCATTAACTCATTTTCGTGGTGATATTTTACAAGTTCCCACCATGTTTTCTGCTTTAAAATATCAAGGTAAGCCGCTTTATGAATATGCTCGTCAAGGTATTGTCATTGAGCGGGAAGCCAGACCGATCACGGTTTACGAACACCAGTTTATTCAATACGATTCGGCTAAACAGGAATTAACGTTAGAGATCCATTGTTCAAAAGGGACTTATATCCGTACTATCATTGATGATTTAGGTGAGTTACTAGGTTGTGGAGCTCATGTGATTTATTTAAGACGTTTGCAAGTGTCAAATTATCCAATTGATAAAATGATTAGCTTGGATGAATTACAAAATATTACTGATAAAACACAATTACTCATGCCGGTAGATAGTCCATTACAAGATAGTCCGAAAGTGCAATTGAATGATAGTCAAGGTAGCGATATCTTATTAGGTAGAACTATCAAATTAGCTGACAGTGTAGCAGTAGAAACTTTAGTTAGAATTTATCAAGATCAGCAATTTATTGGTGCAGGTATACAACTATTGGATAAATTGTCACCTAAAAGATTGATTTCAACTTCTTAACTTTTTTAACTACCTTTTATTAACAAATAATTAGTTGATAAAAAAAGCTTCGGTTTCAATAATATGGCATCGTGCTAACGATGTCATATTTTGTTTAAGTAAATCACAAAGTAAGTGTACTGATTTATTGCCCATTTCATAGAGTGGTTTATTAATTCTATTCAGTTTATCCAACTCATTATATTGATATTCATTGCTATGGCTAATATAAGCAATTGACAGTGGTTTTAATAGATTTGATTGGCTTTTGTTGACTTGATGTAAGGCGCCAAATAGAGAACGATAACAAGATAAATAATTTTGTGCATGATAACTATCTGAATCGAAGAAAGATAAACTGCTTAAATCCTCAAAAATAATAGCTGTTGGTGGTTTATTACTATTTAATAAGGTTTTAATTGCATCTCGACCATGTTCATAAGTTAAACAGCCTTGAATGATATAGTCAGGATCAATTGGTAAATTATGTCGTTGTAAGGATTGTTGATAACCTTGTAGGAAAAATGATGAGTTGATGCTTTTATCGCTATTAATAAAAATAGCGATCCGTTGGTTGCCATTTTTAATTAACTGTTGCGTTGTTTTAAAACCAATTGTGAGATGATCAAAATAGACACAAGAAAAATTATGTTTAAAATGATTCACAAATACCATTGGCGGTAATGATTTTTTATAACCATACAGATTGTCTAAATAAGGTGCTTGATTAATTATTAAAATACCAATAAAACGATTTTGAGTAATGTACTGAATCAAATGATAAATATCACTGTCGTCTTGGTAAGAAAATTGTAAATAATAAAATTGTAATTTAACTTCACATAAAGCTTGTTCAATACCAAAATTGATTAAACTTTTTGAAATAAGTTGATTATCAATAATTAATATTCTATTACTGGAATGATTGAGTTGGTAGTCTTTCAAGTTTTTAGACAAATCAACATTTAAAGCTTTCATAGCTTGATAAACAATAGATTGGGTTTGTGACGATGTCATATTAGGAGTTCTTAGTACTCTAGATACCGATGCCACCGAGACCTTAGCTTTTTTCGCAATCGCTGATAATGTAACTTTTGACATAATTCTCACTGTAACAGAACAACAGATAAAATCACTTTAACGAAGAACAACGAATTTGTAATTAGCTAATATCTATTTTTTCGAGCAAGATTCCAAAGTTAGAAAACATCTTTTTGCAAAATAGTTGGCAATATAGTGGTATAATTGCTGCTATATTTTTTTAATTTGGGTTTAATATATGACTGCATGGAATATAGCTATTGTTGGTGCAACAGGCCAAGTAGGCTCTGCGTTGGTTGAGTTATTACAAGAACATAGCTCACCAGAAAAAAGTTTTGAAATTGATAATCTTTACCTAATTGGTAGTGATAACAGCGCTGGCGAAGTGGTGCGTTTTGCTGGTAAAAATTTAACGGTAATGGATAGTGAGCAGATGGATTGGAGTCAATGCCATTTTGCTTTTTTTGTTGCCGGCAGTAAAACCAGTGAAAAATATGCTCAAACAGCAGCGCAAGCAGGCTGTATCGTTATTGATGCTAGTGGTTTTTTTGCTGATCAGGATCATATTCCATTAATTGTACCGAAAGTAAATAACAGTGTATTAACCGAATATCGCAATGAAAACATTATAGCTGTTGCTAGCCCTACCGTTTCACAATTACTACGCTGTGTTGCTTCGCTAACGGATATTCAGTTATTGACTAATTTACATTTAAGTAGTTTTATTCCTTCTTCATTATATGGCAAACCAGGTGTTGACGAACTTGCTGGGCAAAGTGCTCGGTTACTAAATGGTATGCCTGTTGATAATCAACTGTTTGACAATCAACTTGCTTTTAATTTGTTACCTGTTTCTCATGAGTCTGACCACTTAAGTTTAGGTGAACACTCACAAATTAATCAAATTCGTAAAGTGATAAGCAATTATGATTTACCTATCTCTATTGAATCAGTTATTGTTCCCGTATTTTATGGATTGGCTCAAGCGGTTAATGTTTCAAGCAGTTTACCAATTGAATTAGATATGGCCCGTTTTGGTGAATTTGGCGTTGAAGTAAAAAGTGAAGATTTACCAACACCGGTAACCGAAGTAAATACTGATTCTGAAAGTAATCTGACGATCAAACTTGCTAATTTACGACACAGTTATGGTAATTATGAGCAAATTCAATTTTGGTCAGTGGCGGATAATGTCCGTTATTTAGGTGGTTTAATGTTAATCGAGACGTTAGAGATCTTAATTAATGACTACCTGTAAGATTGCCTTAGGTATTGAATATGATGGTAGCGGTTATTTTGGTTGGCAACGTCAACAGCATGTTGATTCAGTACAACAAAGATTAGAATCAGCCTTGTCAGTAATCGCTAATGAACCTATCGCGGTATTTTGCGCAGGGAGAACTGATGCCGGAGTCCATGCAACAGGGCAAGTCATTCATTTTGAAACCACTGCTCAGCGTGCTGAAGGAGCATGGACAATGGGAGTCAATTCCCATCTTCCTGACAATATCGCTGTACGCTGGGCAAAAAGTGTTGATGATAGTTTTCATGCTAGATTTAGCGCAACAGCTCGCCGTTATCGATATATCATTTATAATCATCGTTATCGTCCGGCTATTTTAGCTAAAGGTGTGTCACATTATTATTTGCCATTAAATGAAAAACTCATGCATCAAGCAGCACAATATTTATTAGGTGAAAATGACTTTTCATCATTTAGAGCTGCGCAATGTCAGTCACGGACTCCATGGCGTAATATTCACCATATTGAAGTTACAAGACAGGGTGAATATGTTGTTGTCGATATTAAAGCTAATGCTTTTGTTCACCATATGGTGCGTAATATTGTTGGCAGTTTGTTGGAAGTTGGTGCTGGTAACCAATCACCACAATGGATCGAAGCTTTATTAGTGGCAAAAGATCGTACCCAAGCAGCAGCAACGGCAAAACCTGAAGGATTATATTTGGTTCAGGTGGATTATCCATTAGAATATCAAATTCCTAATTGCGCTTTAGGTCCATTATTTATACAGTAAGCGAATTAGTTATAGGTTAAATTAATTTAAAAACACAAAGATGAATGCAATGAAAAATGATGAAACAAGTTCGAATAAAGAACTCAAAAATCAAGACGCAAAAAAATCAAAACTGCAAAATATAAAGTTGCCGCCTCACTCTATTGAGGCAGAACAAGCTGTACTTGGTAGCCTAATGTTGGATAATCAACGTTGGGATGTTGTCGCAGAAATGATTACTGACCGTGATTTTTATTCTCGCCATCATCAATTAATATTTTCAGAAATGCATACCTTAGTCAGTCGTGGCACTCCGATAGATTTAATAACACTTTCTGAAAGTTTAGAAAGTAAGGATTTACTGATCGATGTTGGTGGATTTGCGTATTTAGCTGAACTTTCTAAAAATACCCCTAGTGCGATTAATGTGGTTGCATATACCGATATTATTCGTCAACAAGCTATATTGCGTGAACTGATTAGTGCTTCAAATGAAATAGCCGACAACTGCTATTCAACTGAAGGTCGAGATAGTACGGAAATTTTAGACTTAGCTGAAAGCAAAATTTTCCAAATTGCCGAAAGTCGTACCAAGCAAGGTGAAGGGCCTAAAAATATTACCGATGTGCTTGAAGCTACGGTAGCAAAAATTGAAGAACTATTCCAACGCCCACATGATGGAGTGACTGGAGTATCAACAGGCTTCCTTGACCTAGACAAGAAAACTGCAGGTTTACAACGTTCAGATTTAATTATTATTGCTGCTCGTCCATCAATGGGTAAAACGACATTTGCTATGAATCTTTGTGAAAATGCCGCCATGATGCAAGAAAAACCGGTTCTTATTTTTAGTCTTGAGATGCCGTCAGAGCAAATTATGATGCGTATGTTAGCATCGCTATCACGTGTCGACCAAACTCGTATTCGTACTGGTCAACTACAAGATGATGACTGGGCTAGGATATCGAGCACTATGGGCTTACTCCTTGAGAAGAAAAATATCTATATCGATGACTCATCAGGATTAACACCTATGGAGTTGCGTTCACGAGCACGGCGAATCTATCGTGAACATAAAGGATTAAGTATGATCATGGTCGATTATTTACAGCTTATGCGTGTACCTAATATTTCTGAAAACCGAACACTTGAGATCGCTGAAATTTCACGCTCATTAAAAGCATTAGCAAAAGAATTGCAAATTCCAGTTGTTGCACTTTCTCAGCTTAACCGTAGCTTAGAGCAACGTGCCGATAAACGACCTGTTAACTCTGACTTACGTGAATCAGGATCTATTGAACAAGATGCTGACGTGATTATGTTTATCTATCGTGATGAAGTCTATAATGAAGCTTCGGAACATAAAGGTATTGCCGAAATCATTTTAGGTAAACAGCGTAATGGCCCAATAGGTAAAGTGAGATTAAAATTCCAAGGTCAATTTTCAAGATTTGATAATTATGCTGATGCCGGTAAATATTTAGATGATGAATAATAAAATCAACTAAATAACTAGTGTAAATGTGAAAAAATATAACATTTACACTAGAGCAATTAACGCTTTATCTTATGGTTAGCATAGACTCGATAAAACTGAGCAACAATAAAGATAAACGCCTGTAAAATCACAATACAAGCACTGGTAGATGCATCTAAATGAAAACTGATTAATGTGCCCGTTACTGTCGAAAAAACCGATACAATCACGGCAATTATTAACATTTTCTCAAAACGTTTAGTTAATAAAAATGCAGTGATACCAGGTGCAATTAGCATTGCAATAACCAATATAACACCTGCGGCTTTTAGTGATCCAACAATGGTTAATGCTAAAATACTTAATAAACCGTAATGCAATAATTTAACTGGTAAACCAACCACTTTGGCTTGTACGGCATCAAAGCAGTACAGCATTAAATCTCGACGCTTAACAATCACTATAACTGAAACAATGCCTGCAATCGCAATAATCTGTATTAATTCTTGATAACTGGTACCTAATACGCTACCAAATAGAATATGGTTTAAGTGTTGAGATGTTTCTACTTTAGAAAATAGCACCAAGCCGAAGGCAAACATTCCCGAAAAAACAATACCCATCACGGTATCTTCTTTAATTCGACTGTTTTCCTTAATATAACCGGTGGCGACAGAACAAAATAATCCTGAAGCAAACGCTCCTATCATTAGGGGGATCCCTATTAAATAAGCGAGTACAATACCAGGTAATACTGCATGAGAAATAGCATCGCCCATTAATGACCAGCCTTTTAATACTAAAAAGCACGACAGCAAGGCACAAACAATTCCTGTAGCTAAAGCGGCGAAAATGGCTCGTTGAACAAAAGGAATTGTCAGGGGATGATAGATAAGCTCCCATAATATTGTCATACTGCTTCCCCTTTAATGCGTCTTGCTTGTCTAATTCGACGACGGTTGGAAATCAATCCTTGTCTTGGCGCAAAGAAGAAAGCAGTCAAAAAGATTAAGGTTTGTAGTGTCACAATCACGCCACCGGTTTCGCCATTTAAAAAATAACTTATCCAAGCGCCAATTGCACTAGTTGATGCACCAATAACCACAGAAATAATTAATAACCTTGTAAACCTATCAGTGAGTAAGTAAGCGGTTGCGCCTGGCGTTACCACCATCGCAATGACTAATATTGCCCCCACAGTTTGCAGAGCTGCAACTGTACATGCACTTAAAATAGTGAAAAATAGAATCTTTAATGGTAATGGTTTTAAACCAATAGAGCGTGCATGTGTTTCATCAAAAAACACCACTAACAGATCTTTCCAGAATAAGAGTAACAAAATAAACGAAACCAAAATGATGATTTGCACTTGTCTCATATCACTATCATCAATTCCCAAAATATTTCCAAAAATAATAGTTTGGGCATTAATTGAGGTTGGATTTAATGAGATGATTAAAAGGCCAATAGCAAAAAAGGTGGAAAAGATAAAACCTATAATTGCATCTTCTTTTAAACGGGTAAAAGCACGGACAATGATTATTGATAAAGCTGCCAACAATCCTGTAAAAAACGCCCCAACCGAATAAGGGTAGCCGATCGCATAGGCACCAGCTACACCAGGTACTACAGAGTGGGAAAGGGCATCACCCATTAAAGACCAGCCTTTTAACATCAAAAACGCTGATAAAAATGCACAAGCGGCGCCAACTATACTACTTACCCAAATTGCTTTTAACATAAAGCCATAGGTAAAAGGTTCCAGAAGTAGTTCCATTTAGTTTTGCCCTTTAGGTTCAATTATCGTTGGTTCGACTAATAAATCTTGATGAGGTGAACTATCGCCACCTTCACCGTAAAATACAGCAGCACGTTCATCATCAGTTAAAATCGACATCTTGCGAGGATCTTCATCCTCATGCAATTGTTCACCTGACAAGCTTAAATAACGTAATGCACCACCAAAAGTTGTCATCAAATTTTGTGGTGTAAAGGTGGTTTTGGTTTCGCCAAAAGCCAATACAGTTTGGTTAATTAACACCACTTGATCACAAAATTCAGGTACGCTACCTAAATTGTGGGTAGAAACCAAAATTAAATGGCCTTCATCACGAAGATCTTTAAGCAGATCGATAATGGCATTTTCTGTTTTAACATCTACGCCAGTAAATGGCTCGTCTAACAACAATACCTTACCTTGCTGAGCCAAAGCTCTTGCTAAAAAAACACGTTTTTTTTGACCACCAGAAAGTTGACCAATCTGTCGGTGTTTAAAATCCAACATATTGACCCGTTCTAGCGCCAAATCGACTTGTGTTTTGTCCTCTTTACTTGGTATTCGCAAAAAAGACATGTGACCATAGCGTCCCATCATTACTACATCAGAAACTAAAACCGGAAAATCCCAATCGACTTCCTCAGTTTGTGGAACATAGGCAATAATATTTTGCTTCAATGCTTGTTTTACTGAAATATTATTAAAAGTCACTTGTCCTTTAGTTGGTTTTATCATTCCCATAATGCTTTTAAATAGTGTTGATTTACCACTACCATTAACGCCAACCAGTGCACAAATTGTGCCACCATTTAAACGAAAGCTTGCATCATGAATTGCGGTGTGACCGTTATTATAAGTCACGGTAATATCATCAACATTTAAGCAAATTTGAGTCATTATTTTTCAAATCCTTTAGCGATTGTTTCAACAGTCACTTTTAATAAATCGATATAAGTTGGTACGGGGCCATCTTTAGTTGAAAGTGAATCAACATATAACACACCACCGTATTTAGCACCGGTTTCTTTACTGACTTGTTTAGCTGGTTTATCTGAAATGGTACTTTCACTAAATAAGACAGGAATATTATTCGCTCGAACTAAATCAATAAGATTCTTTACTTGTTTGGGGGTACCTTGCTGCTCGGCATTAATTGGCCATAAGTAAGCTTCTTTAAGATTATAATCACGCGCTAAATAACTGAATGCCCCTTCACTGGTCACTAACCAACGTTGTGATTCTGGAATTTTAGCTAAACGCTCACGAAGTGGGGCATCTAGCGCTTTAATTTTAGCTACATAATCTGCTGCATTCTTATTATAGGTTTCGGCATTTTTAGGATCATATTTAACAAAAGCGGCTCGAATATTTTCAATATAGGTTAAAGCTAAGGTTGGTGACATCCAAGCATGTGGATTTGGGTTACCTTTATAACTGCCTTCTTGAATTGGCATAGGATCGATTCCTTCTGTAACTACAACTGAAGGTACATCTTTAATATCCTCAAAAAAGCGTTTAAACCAAAGTTCTAAATTTAAACCATTCCAAAGCACCAAATCGGCTGAAAGAGCTTTAGTAATATCTTTTGGGGTAGGATCGTATTCATGAATTTCGGCTCCTACTTTGGTAATGGATTCAACAATTGCTGCATCACCGGCAACGTTTTGGGCAATATCTTGAATGACGGTAAATGTGGTAACCACTTTAAATTTCTTTTCATCAGCCGATGCTGAATTAGCTAAGCCAGTTAAAACTAACAATGATGTTAATATCATGTTTAATAACGCTTTGCGGTTTTTAAAAAAATTAAATTTCATTAGCGAATCCTTATTAATACTACTTGCTCAAGCTAGATCGAAATACAAAAATAAGTTATAGATAAAACTAATCAGAAATGAATGAAATCATTTTCTAAATAAATTATTAATAACAAAATCATAACATTTAAATGTTAATGAGAATTATTATCATTTAATTAATGAAAGTCAAATTATTTTTTATAACTAATTCTATTAATGTTAAATAAAGATACAAAAAAAGCGTAGATAGATACATCTATTAGATTGATAGCTAATGTAGTGTTAGACTTAATGATAATTGTAATATCTCATAATACAGTCCAATTACAACTTAAAACTAACGAGGTTAAACATGAAACTACGTAAAGTAATGGTTATTGGTGTAGGTAATGTTGGTTCAACTACCGCTTATACATTGGTCAATCGTGGCTTTTGTGAAGAAATTGCACTAGTTGATCTTAATAAGGATTTAGCTTACGGTCATGGACAAGATTTATTAGACGCCGCAGCCTATCGACAAAATATGATTAAAGTCAGTTTGCGTGAATCGACGGACTGTGCGGATATTGATATTGCAGTTATTACTGTTACCTCCGGATTAGCGCAAAAAAGCAGGGCTGAAGAACTTGTAGGTACGTCTAAAATTATGGCTAATCTTATTCCTAGTATGATGAAAAGTGGCTTTAAAGGAATATTCTTAATTGCTACCAATCCATGTGATGCGATTACTTATCAAGTTTGGAAGTTATCTGGTTTACCTCGTCATAGAGTTATTGGTACTGGTGTTTGGCTTGATACTGTGCGTTTACGACGACTATTAGGAGAACAGATGAATATTGGACCACAAAGTATTGATGCATTTATTGTGGGCGAGCATGGTGATTCCCAATTTCCAGTTTGGTCACACTCATCGGTTTATGGTATCAATCTCAACGATTTAGAAAGTAAAAACATCGATTTTAATGATATTGGGCTAAAAGCAAAAAACAAAGGCTTTGAAATAGCCAAATATAAGCATTGTACTGAATATGGTATAGCTAGTACTATTGCAGAGATCTGCCAACATATTTTTACCAATAGTCACCGAGCATTAGCACTTAGTTGTGTATTAGATGGTGAGTATGGTTATAAAGATTTGGCAATAGGCGTACCGGCAATTTTAGATCAACATGGTATTAAGAAAGTTATTGAACTCGATTTTAATGACAACGAAAAACAATTATTTACTAATAGTGTCAATATTGTGAAAGGATATATTGCTCATATTAATTTGTAATCGTTAAAAATTTGATTATGGGGGCGTTTTCAGAATTATAATCAGTTATTGATTACGCCCAATTTTACTTCAATGCCAATTATCTAATTAAGCTTTCAAATAAAATATTAAATATACAATTTTGATTTTTTATCGTTGTTAAGGAAATTGATGTTTTCCATTTAAAATTTCATAATCTCGATTGGGGTGTTCAATCGTATTAACTAAATCCTCAGTGACTAATCCTTATAGACCCATTATGAATTTTATTTATTCAATTGGATCAGCTGGCAAAATTGGGAAATGTTCATTTTCATAATTTTCAATGAATGATGTCATGATTTATAAAAATCACAATATGGATAGCTTAATTCATATTTCAATTAAAATGAGGGTCAATTGTCGCCTATGATTCTTGATAATTTTTTCTGTTTTAATTGACTTGATTATATCCCTCACTGCTTAAAATTCGAGAAAATTTTTTATATCTAATATTGTCATATTTTATTATTCTTAATTTTGGTTGATAGTTTTAAGTACATTATTTAATTTTTTAAATTCATAAGAACTTAAAAAGGTACTATTAGTGTTTTCAAGATAAAATGCTAATTCTTTATAAATCTTTAGATTTTCAAAAATAGGGTAACAAGCTAAATAATCGTCAAATGCGACAATATCTTCAGCATAGGCAAATTGTTGTTTAGTGAGTTTAGCTAAATAACCGTTTAGATTAAATTTTGTACAATCAGGGTATTGTTGTTTACGTTGAAATTGGTTATCACTAAATTGATAAGTTATATTTGCGTTGGATTCTGCATGGTAAACATTATCGACCACATCAATCCTATAATTTAGCTCATAATGAGCGGCGATATGTACATAAAATAATTTGTCGAAAGCCAAAGCAGAATAGTTAAATATATGATCTTCGTGACCGGTATGCGCTGAAAGTATCAGCTCATCCAAATAATCTCCTTCTTGATTAAATGCATTGAGTAAATATAAATCCTCCAAAATACCTTCTCCTAAACTATCGAAAGTAAAATGATAAAGAACAAATCGAATATTATCTATTTCAAAACGACCAATAGCGGTTAAATTTTGCAAGGTATAATAGGACTGCTCTTTAACTGAAGGTTTGTCATAATAGCGATAATCATCTTCATCAAAATGAAAAAATTTACTATCAACATATTGTCCGTTATCCATATTATGGGTATCGAATGGCATGTTTAATATTGGCAAATTTTGATAAAAATCGTTGAATGTTTTGAAGTGCTGGCGCTGATTATATTGTGGTCCTGCATAAGAGTAACTAGTATAAAACCAACTGAATAGTAAGCTAAAAAGTAGAGTAAATTTTATCATTGTAACCTTATTCTTTTATTTCAAAATTATCAGCGGGATATTTTACGCCGATTTGTTTCCTAATTTTGTTTAACATTGATGAAGCAAGTAAAGAAAGACCTATTCCTTGATGATCAATTGTCCGTTGTTTATAAAGTTTGGCAAATTCAAGTGCCTCATAATACAATTCATTACTTTGTTGCGTTATGCTAATAATTTTTTCTTCACCTTGGTGAGGATGAAAGGTGACTTGATGACAGGTGGATAGGTGATCGATAACTAACGCACCATTTTCACCTTGAATTTCACTTGAGATATAAGAATTAGTCACTTTTGAGTGCCAAATTATCATATCAAAATCGTTATAATTGCATAATACGCTGCCATGAGCATCAACACCAGATGCCAATAAACTCGATGTTGCATAAAATTGTTGTGGCTGACCCCATAAGCTAAGTCCAAAACTGAGTGGATAGATACCAATATCCATCAAAGAACCATTAGAAAATATAGGATTAAAGGTGTTGGGATTATTACCATTTAAATAGCTATCATAACGAGAAGAATATTGGCAATAGTTCAACAGAACTTTACGGATCTTGCCTAATTTTGGCAGATAACTTTTAATTAATTGATAATTTGGTAAATAGTAAGTTTTAAGTGCTTCAAAAATAATACGTTGATTGTGTTCAGCAATATCTATTAACGCTTTTGTTTGTTGATAATTAGATGTTAATGGTTTTTCACAAATCACATCTTTACCGTGTTCTAACATCAATTTCGCTTGCGAAAAATGTAATGAGTTTGGGCTGGCAATATAAACTACATCAATATTTGGCTGGTTAGCTAATCGTAATAAATTGTCAAAAAAATGACGAGCATGGTATTTTTCGGCAAAAATTTTGGCCTTATTTACATCACGTGAATATATAGCTACTAGCTGATATTTATTGGTTTGTATGGCTGCATCAATGAATTTTTCCGTTATCCAGTTAGTGCCAATTATTGCTAGTTTAATCATTGTACACCCTTTTGTAGTTTGGGTTAGTAAATGAAACGATTTATACGATCCATATTTAATCGTTATGATAATTTGATAAAAGGAGTATAGCAAAACCGATTATTTTGAAAAGTAGTAATTTCTTCAAAGGAGCCTCAATTGTTTGCTTTATTTTTTTATACTCATATAGTTAAATAACTTCAATCAATAAAAAACTAATTACAAAATTACTGTCAAAAAAGCGGTTATTTGCCTTTTTGATGTTAAACATTATCATGTAATGTATATGTAATATAATCTAAACTAAAATTTTAACTCGAAAAACTACTTATTAAATCCAATAATCTTAATAAGATTATTTTTAATAAAAAGGAAGTAATACATGAAAAAAGTACTTATCTCTTTAATGTCGGTTGTCTTATTATCTGGTTGTAAAGTTGAATTGGCTCCAACCGTAAATTTAAGTGATATAAACAGCGATACAGCGAAAACTATTTCATCAAAATTAATTGTAGAAGTGACAGCATGTGCTGATTATAAAGATTCTCGTAATGAATCATCTAGCTTAATCCAAGCTAAAAAGGGGATAACCGAAGTATTTGGTGATGCCAAATATATTGAATGTTATAGAGAAAAAATGGATTCAAAAGCGTTATTTGAAATTCCTATTACTGTTGGTGGTAAAGAGTTAACTGGTGATATCCAATTAGCTAATGCCGATTTTTGTGGAGGTCTGGTGGTAAAAATGTCAACAAACTTAAAAACTAAAATTGACAAAGTCAGTAAGTCAGGAATGTCTAAAATACAGCCATCAGTAACAATAAAACTTAAAAATGATACTAGCGAAAATGTCGATATTGTTGCTCATGCATCATATCTAAATGATAAGCCAATGACTGTATCGACTTACACACTGTTATCTGGAAAAGAAAACACCTTTAAATTATCTGATGTTTCAGTATCGTCTGCATTTGATAATGGTATTTCAATTATTTATGAATATTTAAACAATAGAATGAAGTTAGAAAAATAGCAAAATAATAAAACCCTCACTTCAACTTGAGGGTTTTTATTTTATAAATGCTAATCAAATCATTTTAGTAACCACATCTATTTATAAACTAATTTAGCTTAAACTAATATGTAATCGCTTTTTCTAATAAAGAAGACACTTAAATAAATATCCAGTATTGTCCCATCTTTGGATAAATTAATCTTTATAAAATCTGCTGAATTTTTAAGATAGCGTAATTGATTATAGACCGAATACTCACCATCTTAATGATTGAATATAGCAAGTTAGTAGGCAATAGAATGATATTTAAAGGTTGGTTGGAACATAATTAATCTTTTCTTATTAACTGGTTTAGTTAAAATCTCATAGCAATATATGGAAAGATAACTAGTTTTAGAAAAAGCTGAGGACAGTCTTTTTAATCTTAAAAATTAATTACATATCTTAACAAAATTCTTCCAGCAAGAGTTTGCTAAAACTTTTTTGTATACCTATACTAGCTCCATGATAAATAGGATATCAACAAAATAACGGAAGTTTTTAATGGTTGATAAATTATATTTAATTTTCACATGGCAAAGATTATTTTCATTATCTACTCGTTGTTCAAAGCAAAAGTTGAAATGCCTAAATCGCAATTATTTATTATCTCTCAGACAACCTTTACAACATTTATTTGAGATTATTGGTTTATTTATAGTTATGATGAATTCAGCTTATAGTGAAAGTGCATCAACTATTAACTTTATTCATGGTAGTAGACCTTATTTAACTTATGATGGTGGTAGGACTAAAATTGATAGTACAGAAGCATTATTAGGCATTGGTTTATCTAATGGGACATTTATTAATGCAGCCGAGGATTCATCAAGCATATTTAATCCAATCGAATTACCTAATATAAATGATACTATTGCAAATATTCAAACTATTGTGCCGCTATCAACAGCGGGAAATAGTAATTATCCAGTTATTAATATGTCTGATTTACTTAGGCCACCATACAACTACTTTGGTGATGATGATGGGGATGGTTATGCTATTGAATATGGCAATGTTACAGCAACTGCGACGGGACGTATTCGCCTAAAATGGGAAATTCGTGATCCTTCTGTTTCCAATCTTAATTCCAGTAATGCTTTCAAAGATATTACATCAATGATCAAAAACGATCCAAATATCTCATTTAGCCCATGTGATGGCCCATATCGATTAACAATAAGCGCTGATAATGGAGAATTAGAAACTTTATATGGTGAACCTAACAGAAGCAGTTTTACTGCTAGTAGTCATACTTATTATATTAATCCTAACAGAGCTCAAGCTAAAGTTTGCTATATTCAACCAAATTTAGTGTCAGATAATACCAGTCAAACGGGATATTATACTAACGGTCCTTTATGGGATAATCCTTATTTTGAAAATGGTAAATATAGAGGTTATCCAAGTAAAGGTTATAAGGTAGTAAATGCCCACAATAGTGGCAATTATAATGGTTCTTGGTCTGTAACACAAAATAACTTTCCAACTACCGGGTCCCATGGTTTATTCTTTTATTTATTATTAGGTGGGATAACACCAGAAAATGTTTTATATGCAAATGGTAACTTGGTTAGTGCTGTAGAAGGTGGTAATGTTCATTTATCTTTAAGTGTAAGTCAAACTCAACAGTGGCACCATACCTTATCTGGCATGAAGCCTTATGGTATGATCGAGCCGGCATTAAAAGTTACTTTAATCGGTCCTCGATTTAATTCAGGTGATAAAAGTTTTCGTCCACTTACATTTAGATTGTATGCAGATAGCAGTAAGAGTAAATTATTATATGAATTTAAGCTAATGCGTTGGTACATTGTTCAACCCGGAGTAACTTATGGTAGTGGTTATCCAACTAGATGGACAAAATACCAAGCATTATCTTATCAATCTGAAGCTAAAAATTATTGTTCTGGTTTAGGTAACGGTTATCGTTTGGCGGATGTGAATGATTTTACAAATAATAATTATTGGGATACATCTGATTATCCTTGGATAGATATTATTTGGGGAGGAGGTATTCCCGATAGACCAACTAATAGTTATCTTCGCCAAATTAGTTATCAAGATGGTGGTCGTTGGATAGGAGGAATAAATAATGAATGGGGCTGCTTATCTAATGGTTATAGCAACGCGCGTTGTCAAGGTTATCCAGGAAGTGATTGGGATAATGATAGTTATTGGAGTGCTAGTATTGGAACCTATGAATATCCTTACAATGGTGAACCTTTAGTGGTCAATAATATTGTTGGGGTTATATCAATTTATGATAGAGTTCAGTCGCGAACTAATTTACGTGCAGCGTGTGTAATTCCATAAATTGGTTAATACTCTCATAATTTAGTCATTCTCCCTCAAAAATAAATTTTGAGGGAGAATGACTTAGTATTTTTAGAACAAATTCATCTCCAATCATATCTATATTTTTTCGAACAAAGATAATTGCTCAGTTTTATAAAGTATTACATTATTTAGCGATAATAAAAATTAATTTAAAATTAAAACTACAACTTTATGGATATAAATAAAAACTGGAGAAATAATTAGCTAATAGCTACTAACATTGAGATGCAGAACAAGTTAATCGTTTAATTTATAAATATACAATAGTGATAATTCATTGTATAGATATTAATTTAATGCAAGGATGATAGCTATTAGAGTTAAATGTAAAGGCATATCGTTATATTTGAACTTGGAAATGAGAAATATATAGTCGAATAGGTGATATGAAATTTATGGCCGTACTACAATAAATGAATAAAGATGATACAAATAATTAATATAATTTAGCATCTAATTTAAATAAATATTTCAATTATAAGTCGGTCATAACATCATTACTATAAATAACATTAGAGCACAATAATTTTAAATATTAATTGTTGGTAATGTAGTTGATTATCAAGCATAGCAGTCAGCCCCTAACTAGATGGTGTACAGTTAGGGGCTTTTTATTTATTGGTTTGTTAAAAATAGTTTAAGTGATGGATTTTCAGTTTCATTATTAAAACCATAATCCAACTCGGTTAAATGTTTGGCAAAAGTTGTATGGCTGGCTTTATCAATTTCAAAAGCAGCTAGTACTCGGCCATAATCGGTACCGTGACTACGATAATGGAACATTGATATATTCCAATTAGTACCTAGCGTTTGTAAAAACTTAAGCAATGCACCTTGTGATTCAGGAAACTCAAAACTGTAAACTTGCTCGTTAAGAGGTTGGCATGGTTTACCACCAATCATATAACGAACATGTAGTTTGGCCATTTCGTCATCAGTGAGATCGACTACTTGATAACCAGCTGCGCTGAGTTCTTGCATGATTTCATCTTTTTCATTGTTTCTAGCAATTTTAACGCCAACAAAAATGCAAGCTGATTTATCGTCATGATAGCGGTAGTTGAATTCTGTGACTGCTCGTCCACCTAATAATTGGCAAAATTTTAAAAAGCTACCCTTTTGTTCAGGTATAGTTACCGCTAAGAGTACTTCACGTTTTTCACCTAATTCACAACGTTCAGATATATATCGTAGATTATGGAAGTTTAAGTTAGCGCCAGATAAAATATGGGCTAAATTTTCATCACAAATGTTATTCTGTTCGACATACTTTTTAAGACCAGCTAATGCTACTGCACCCGATGGTTCTGCAATGGCACGCACATCGTCAAATAGATCTTTAACTGCCGCACAGATTTCATCGCTATCAACAGTAATGATATCGTCAATATATTGCTGACAGAGTCTAAATGTTTCATCACCAATTCTTTTAACTGCAACACCTTCAGCAAATAAACCAACTCGATCAAGATCGACTGGATGCCCAGCCACTAAAGCCGCTTTCAAACAGGCAGCATCTTCAGGTTCAACCGCAATCACTTTGATTGATGGCATGATTTGCTTAATTAATACGGCAATACCAGCAGCGAGTCCGCCACCACCGACAGGAACAAAAATGCGGTCAAGCTTGGCATTTTGTTGCAACAGTTCCATAGCTATACTGCCTTGACCTGCGATAACTAATGGATGATCAAAAGGTGGAATAAAAATCCGGTTTTGTTGCTTAGCCAGTTCCATTGCTTTGGCTTTAGCTTCGTCAAAATTGGCTCCATAAAGTAGTACTTCACCACCAAAGCCTTTTACGGCTTCGACTTTGATATCAGCTGTATTTAATGGCATGACAATTAGTGATTTAATCCCTAATTTAGTTGCTGAAAATGCAACGCCTTGGGCATGATTACCGGCTGATGCGGCAACTACGCCGCATTTACGCTCTTCGGGGGTTAAGCTAGCTATCATAGCTTGAGCACCACGAATTTTGAAACTGTGGACTAATTGACGATCTTCCCGTTTAACAAAAATTTGATTTTTTAAACGAGTGGATATTTTTTCCATATGTTCCAGTGGCGTCACTTGAGCGACATCATACACGGCACTGCATAGCGTAGCTTTTAAATAATCAGCGCCGGTTAGTTTGTTAGCTTGTTGATTCACATTAACCACCTAATTTGCTTTTATCACGTACCGCACCTTTGTCTGCACTAGTTGCTAAGCTAGCATAAGCTTTTAGTGCATATGAGACATAACGGTCACGATTATGAGGAGTAAAGGCTTTATCACCACGAGCAAGTTCTGCGACACGGCGACGTTCTAATTCATCTTCTGGTACGATGAGCTCTAATTTACGATTTGGGATGTCGATATCGATAATATCACCGTCACGCACAAGACCAATCACCCCACCATTAGCGGCTTCTGGTGAAATGTGACCAATAGATAATCCTGATGAACCACCAGAAAAACGACCATCAGTGATTAATGCACAGGCTTTACCAAGCCCCATTGATTTTAAGTAACTTGTCGGATAAAGCATTTCTTGCATACCTGGCCCACCTTTTGGTCCTTCGTAGACAATTACTACCACATCGCCTGCCACTACTTTGCCTCCTAAAATTGCATCAACGGCATCTTCTTGGCTTTCATAAACTTTGGCCGGACCACGGAAGAGTAGGTTTTCGGCAGCAACACTGGCGGTTTTTACAATAGCGCCATCTTGGGCGACGTTACCATAAAGGGTTGCTAATCCACCATCTTGACTATAAGCATGTGCTTTATCTCGAATACAGCCATTTTCACGATCATCATCTAAGCTATCCCAATAACAATCTTGAGAGAAGGCCTTGGTGGTGCGAATGCCTGCTGGACCACTGCGATACATTTTTTTGACGGCTTCGTCAGTTGTTTGAGTAATATCATATTTGGCAAAGGTTTCTTGTAAACTTAAACCAAGTACGTTATGTACGTTACGGTTTAGTAATCCTGCTTTGTCCAATTCAGACATGATAGAGACTACACCACCAGCACGGTGGACATCTTCCATATGATAAATCGCGGTGCTTGGCGCAACTTTACATAGATGAGGAACTTTACGTGATAATCTGTCGATGTCTGACATGGTAAAGTCTATTTCACCCTCTTGCGCTGTGGCAAGTAAATGTAATACGGTATTTGTTGATCCACCCATAGCGATATCAAGAGACATAGCATTTTCATAAGCAGCTTTAGTTGCAATTGACCGAGGTAAATAAGCTGTATCATCATGTTCGTAATACTGTTTGGTTATTTCAACAATGCGCTTAGCCGCATTTAAGAAAAGTTGTTCACGCTGTTTGTGGGTGGCTATCAGTGAGCCATTACCCGGTAAAGAGAGACCTAATGCTTCGGTTAAACAGTTCATTGAGTTAGCAGTAAACATCCCCGAGCATGATCCACAAGTCGGGCAGGCTGATTGTTCAATAGCTTCGCTGTCGGCATCGCTAACATTTGGGTTAGCACTTTGGATCATAGCATCAACTAAGTCGAGTTTGATGATTTGATCCGACAGCTTGGTTTTACCGGCTTCCATTGGACCGCCAGAGACGAACACAGTTGGAATGTTTAAACGCAGTGACGCCATTAACATCCCAGGGGTAATTTTGTCACAGTTTGAGATACAGATCATAGCATCAGCACAGTGTGCATTAACCATATATTCAACTGAATCGGCAATGAGTTCTCGAGATGGTAATGAATAAAGCATTCCACCATGGCCCATAGCGATACCATCATCAACCGCAATAGTATTAAACTCTTTGGCAATACCACCACAAGCTTCAATTTCTTTTGCCACTAGTTGACCAATATCTTTTAAGTGGACATGGCCAGGTACGAATTGTGTGAATGAATTAACCACTGCAATGATGGGTTTACCAAAGTCTTCATTTTTTACGCCCGTTGCACGCCATAAGGCGCGGGCGCCTGCCATGTTGCGACCTTCAACTGAGGTTGCCGAACGATATTTAGGCATTTGTTGCTCCCAATTTTTCCTAATGCAAGCGACCGATTTCTATCGGTACATTTTTGAGTTCTTAATAAATAGTAAAACGATAACACCGCCGAATTAATCTTAATCGGCGGCTCTTCTCAATGCTTATTTAATTAGATCTAACCAACCATATTTATCTTCAGTTTTACCATCGAATAATCCGAAGAATGTTTGTTGGATTTGTTTCGTGATTGGGCCACAACGACCAATACCAACTTGAATGCGGTCAACACTGCGTACTGGTGTGATTTCGGCAGCAGTACCAGTCATAAACACTTCGTCAGCAAGATATAATGATTCACGAGACAGAGTCTGTTCACGTACTTCAATACCTAGATCACGAGCAAGGGTAATGATGGCATCACGAGTGATCCCTGGAAGTGCAGATGATGATAGTAATGGGGTAAATAATATGCCGTCTTTAACGATGAATAGGTTTTCACCAGAACCTTCTGAAAGTTGACCGTTAACGTCTAATGCAATCCCTTCTTGGAAGCCATTAGCGCGAGCTTCAGATCCGATAAGTAGTGACGATAAGTAGTTACCACCAGCTTTTGCTGCTGCAGGAATGGTATTTGGAGCAAAACGGTTCCATGATGATACCATTGCATCGATACCTTGTTCTAAGGCGTCTTCACCAAGGTAGGCTCCCCATGGGAATGCGGCAATCATAACATCTGTTTGATAACCTGCTGGTGGAATAACACCCATACCAACATCGCCAATAAATGCTAATGGACGAATGTATGCACTTTTTAAATTATTTTTCTTAATTACTTGACGGGTTGCTTCCATAATTTCTTCAAGTGAATAAGGAATAGGAAAACGATAAATTTTAGCTGAATTTAATAGGCGCTGTGCATGTTCTTTATGACGAAAAATTGCTGGCCCTTTATTTGTTTCATAACAACGGACACCTTCGAACACTGAAGTACCATAATGCAGAGCATGTGACATTACGTGAATTTTCGCATCTGCCCATGGAACCATTTCGCCATTGAACCAAATATAATCAGATTTTGCTGTAGTACCCATTTTTTGTTTTCCTCTTAAATTTACTTTTGTTAAGCATGTATACGGCTTTTATTCATTTAATGGTAAGCATTATACATCACTTTTTTGTTTGTTTAACTTCTAAAAAAATTACTTTTTTGGTTTAACCTATTGTTTCACTAAGGTTTATTTTATACTTTATTCTATCGCTATAACATCTTCCAATTTGCTAATTTGGCTTTGTAATGACGATAGTGATCGTTCCATGGTTAATGTTAGATTTAAGATAAATAAATGATTATCAATTGATTTCATTTGCATCTGTTGTATATGCCCGCCACGGTGGCGAACAACTCGTAAAATGCGTTCAAGAGAACCCAATTTATCATTGGCTTTTATAGTAAATTGATGTGTCGCTATTTGATTCATCACTTACTCCTTATTACTTTTATCTAACATATTTTCATTTGCTGCCCCTGGTGGAACTAGTGGCCATACGTTTTCCAGTTCATCAATACATACATGCAGTAAGTAAGCACCGGATGAATTAAATAGATTATCAAGCGCAGATTCGATTTCCGACTTTTTACTGATCATTTGCCCCGGAATATCAAATGCTTTAGCTAGCATTAGAAAATCTGGATTATCCGATAAATTGGTTTCGCTATATCTTTCATTAAAAAACAGCTCTTGCCATTGTCTTACCATACCTAAGCGTTGATTATCGATTAGCACAATTTTTACTGGCAATTTTTTACGTTTTATTGTGGTTAATTCTTGTACGTTCATCATAAAAGAACCATCACCAGATACACAAATTACCATATCTTTAGGTCTGGACAGTTGAGCTCCTATTGCAGCGGGAAGACCAAAGCCCATTGTTCCTAAACCACTGGAGGTAATAAAATTTTGTGGATGATTAAAACTCATATGCTGCGCTGTCCACATTTGGTGTTGACCGACATCAGTAGTAATTATACTGTTGGCTGGCCTTCTTTCTGAAATACGTTTTAATAATGCTGGCGCATAAATTGCTTCCCCAGGATGATCATAACGGGTAGGATGTTGCGCCTTCAATTGTTTAATTTTATTGTGCCAATCTTCAATAGAGACAGTTTGATGAAGCATTGGTAAAACATGTTTTATATCGGCTTGTAATCCTAAATGGCTTTGGCGTAATTTATTGATTTCAGATTGATCAATATCGATATGAATGACTTTAGCATGTTTAGCGAATTCATTGAGTTTGCCCGTTACTCGATCATCAAACCTAACTCCCAAAGCAATCAATAAATCGCACTCTTGTACCGCTAAATTAGCTGATTTGGCGCCATGCATGCCAATTAATCCTAAGTAATAAGGATTGTTAAGATCAGCAACGCCGAGCCCTTTTAATGTCGATACACTAGGTATTTGCGTTAAGTTCATAAACTCGCGCATTTCAGCGATTGCATTTGATAATCCAACGCCACCACCAATATAAAGCATTGGTTTTTCGGCTTGGCAAATCATTTGTTTAGCAAGAGCTATTTCGTCAGATGAGATTGGATATAATTGAGCATTATCAGAAGGCGTTTTTATAGTTGTTGGTGTTAAATAGGTTTGGTAATCGTGTTCGGCAAGCTGGATATCTTTTGGGATGTCAATTAATATTGGTCCCGGCCTGCCTGAATTGGCTAAATTGAAGGCCTCCTGTAAGGTATTTGGCAACTGGGTGGCATCATTAACTAAATAGCTATGTTTGGTGCAAGCTAAGGATAAGCCTAAAACATCAACTTCTTGAAAGGCATCAGTACCAATTAATGTGGTTGGAACTTGTCCTGTAATGGCTATAACAGGTACTGAATCAATTAATGCATCAGCAAGGCCAGTAATAATATTGGTCGCACCAGGGCCTGATGTTGCAATACAAACTCCAATTTTGCCGGTGGCGCGTGCATAACCAATGGCTGCCATTGCGGCACCTTGTTCATGACGGCATAGTACGTGTTCAATTCCACCATCATAAAGTGCATCGTATAGAGGCATAATTTGACCACCTGGATATCCAAAAACGGTGGTAATGCCTTTTTCTTTTAAGGTTCTTACTATCCACTGTGTTCCTAACATTTATTCCTCACTTGTTACTTTTGCTCATTTATTGTTAATGTCAAAATTTTTCATAAAAAAAACCCCGCTTTTTGGGGCGGGGGTTTTGAAATATGGTAACCATATATTTAACTCAAAAGACGCCCCCGCGTTGGAATAATGACCACGCTGACAATAATGTTAATGAGGACGACGATGAGTGAAAAAATCATAATGCTTATGTAATTCTTTTGTTATTTTTGAAAGATATTTAACCAAAATACTCGTTTTAAAAAAAAGTGCAACTATTTTTTTATGCTTTTTTTAAAAGCAGTATTAATTGGTTTGCTTATTGTTTGAGAAAATTTTGAGGAAAGGGGTTTTTTAGAGTTAAAGAAAGATTATTTTTGGCTTTAATTTGGCTTTTTATGGTCAGTTAGTGTATAAATATTAATCATTAATTTTAAAGGTAATATAGCTTTCTTAATCTAGTATTGCAAATTATTATTTATTACTCATTAAGAGATACTTATATGAAAATATTTAGATTGTTTACATTTTTGCTAGTGAGTGTTTTAGTGTTTGGCTGTGAGAAAGCGAAAGACAATACCGAGGATAACGTTAATGATGAATCACTTGTTGCAGTACAAAATGCAATGATTGAACCTATCCAGAAAGCTTTACCCATAGCGATTGATGAGTTGACGACTTTGATTGGTGTCGATAAAGATCGTAACATCATTAATTACCAATATGAAGTTAAAAATACTTCTGAACATACGTTATTACTGCCAAGTACTCTTGATACTATCCGTCAAGCTTTGTTTAAGGCTTATTGTGAAAATAATGAAGAAATGCAGCAGTTAAAAACAGCATTTCCTGATGGTGCAAACTATCATTATTTTATTGATAATAAAGAGATTGTTGTAGTTGAATTAACACCAGCGGATTGTCGTATTAAATAATGATCTGTGATGATAAAATGATCATTCGTTACAGTAGTTATAAGAAATCGGTTGCTAAGGATTAGGAATGAAGAAGATCATTTGTTTTATTGTGTTGGTCATGCTCCAATTCGGTTGTGATAATTCACCGGTAGGTAATAAAAAAATTGATAGGCTTGTGGAAAATGTTGGAGCTGAAAAGACCGAGAAGCTATTAAAACTTATCGATCAAGCTACTGATGAAAAATACAATGCGTTAAAGAATAATAAACCTTATGGTTTAGAGGATGATAAAAAGGTTGCCATCAGTATAGTCAAGCAGATATTACCTCTTAGAGTTGATGATAACATGATTTTGTTTGATATTGATGATGATGGTGATACCCTCGTTTCTAAAGTAGAAGTTAAAGAAATAACTAAAGAAGATTTAATGACAACTGAAAATATAAAAATAATTGGTAAGGCTATTACTGAAGTTTATTGCCAAGATAATGCTCAAATGAAACGCGTGAAAAAATATTTTAGTGAGGGTGTTAAATATATGTTTTACATCGAAGGTCAAAAGGTTTTAATAATGAATATCCCTGCTGATTGCAAAATTAACAGATAGTTATTATTAAGCTAGCATTGCTAGCTTAATGTTTATTTGCTACACTATTTTTGTGTTCAATTTTCACCCATTATGGTTTTAGTATTCGTTGTATCTGTCCTCGCTAGGCCATTCAAGGAAGTCGCTGTTACTTTATTCTCAATTTTTGGTTACCAATGATTATTATTTCTTACAGTGTGTTATCGGTTAATATAATTAATTGAATTAATTAAGTATTTTAAAGATATAAAATATGTCTGGCAATAGGATTTTGTGATTATTAATTGATTTTATTTAAGTTATATTGAATTTGTCTACAAATACATGTCTAACTTAGGAGAAAATTATGAGTAAGCAAACCTATAATCCCACAACCAAATATCATCATGAAAAGTTTCCTAAACAAAAACAAACACCTCCAGGCTTACAATATGAAATGAATCCAGTTCCTGATTGTGGCGAAAAAAGTTATCAAGGTCATCAACGGTTAGAAGGTCGAAAAATGTTGGTTACTGGCGGTGATTCAGGGATTGGTCGCGCAGCAGCTATTGCTTATGCAAAAGAAGGTGCCGATGTGGCCATCAACTATTTGCCAGCAGAACAAAAAGATGCTGAAGATGTTGCTAAAATTATCGAGGCTATAGGTCGTAAAGCAGTATTGATTCCAGGTGATTTAAGTGATGAGGTATTTTGTAAAAAATTAGTTGATGAAGCGCATAAAAAATTAGGTGGACTTGATAATCTAACCTTAGTGGCTGGTAAACAAACAGCCGTTGAAGATATTGTGCATCTCACTACTGAACAGATTAAAAAAACCTTTGAAATTAATGTGTTTTCTCTCTTTTGGCTAACCAAAGCTGCATTAGGTTATTTAAAACCAGGATCAACAATTATTACCACTTCTTCAGTTCAAGCTTATCAACCAAGTGCTAACTTATTGGATTATGCTGCAACTAAAACTGCAATTATAGCTTTTACTCGAGGTTTAGCCGCACAATTAGGTAGTAAAGGCATCCGCGTCAACTGTGTAGCTCCAGGACCTGTTTGGACTCCATTACAAATCTGTGGTGGTCAACCAAGCGAAGTAATACCTGAATTTGGTAAACAAACACCATTAAAACGCGCTGGTCAGCCAGTTGAACTTGCCGGTGTTTATGTTCATCTTGCATCAGAGGAGTCAAGCTATACCACCGCGGAAGTGTATGGTGTAACTGGTGGTATGCATATTAATTAATTTTCAATAATGACAATAAGTTAAAGGGCTTATATTAGCCCTTTTTCTATATTGTATATAAATGATTTTTCTTTTTTCTTCAATATGAATAGTTGTGTATTTTTTTATAGTTATATTTTACAATTTAATAATCTTTTTCATCGAATTAAATGATTAATTAATTTTATAATAAGGAATTTATATGAAAGGTTTGAAATATTCAGCATTGTTTTTAATGGCTGCTGCTCTATTTGGTTGTGATGATTCAAAATCTAAACCAGCTGATAATAGTGCCAATAGTGAGCCAGTAAAAACTGCACCTGCATCAAATGATGCGGAGACAGCTATGCTTGATCTAAGTAAAGCTCAAGATAATTATATTAGTGAAGCTAAAGGCTTCTTACCAGTAAAAGTAAATTCAAATTCAACCCTAGTTGAGCTTTATAAAGAGAATAATTCAATTAACTATAAATATGTAATGGATGTAACTAAAGATGATTTGGATGTTGACCAAAGTAAAAAAATTACTGGTGATGCATTAAAAACTTTTTATTGTTCAAATGATAGTGAAATGAAAGCTTTTAAAAAAGCGTTCCCTGATGGTGCGATTCATAATTATTATATTAAAGATAAAGTGGTGTTTAGTGTACATTTAAAACCAGCTGATTGTGATGCAAACTAATTAAAATTAATTAGTTTTTTATTAGCAAAACAGGGCTTTTAGCCCTATTTTTTATACGATTATTCTAATGCTTTTCCTTTAGTTTCAGGAATCAAGAAGATAAATGCCATTGCTGATAATAAGTAAGCTCCAGAAAGTAATGCTAATGCATAACTAATAGAGTAAACAGTAGCTAAATAGGCAATGAGCACTTGCGATACACCAGCAATACCTCGGCCAACGTTAAAGATAATGTTTTCAGCGCTTGAACGAGCATCAGTTGTGTAATGTTCAGCCAACAATGCACCATATCCACCCATCATACCATTAACAAAAAAACCAATAACAGAACCAAATAGAATTAAAACTAACATATCTGTTTGGTGAAAATAGAACCATATTGAAATAGCTGATATAAGTAAAAATATTATATAAGATGGGCGACGGCCAAATTTATCACACAACCAGCCGAAAATTAAGATCCCTAATGACATACCAATTGTGGTTGATATGGTCCAAAACATCGTGTTTTTGAACGGTAGCTTTAATTCAGTCGCAATCATATTAGGCATCCAAACCATGAGTCCATAAAAACCAAAGTTTTGTACCGCACAAGCAATAGTTAAGCCAATAGTGACAGCCGTGATTCTAGGGGTTTTAAATAGTTTTCCGATAGCGATTTTATTTTTATTTTGGTCTTTTAAGTTTTGCCAAATTTCTGGTTCTTTTAAACCTTTACGTGTCCATGCAACAAATAATGCTGGTAATACACCCATGGCGAATGCCCAGCGCCAGCCATGTACTTCACCAATGAAATTAACGGTTAAGGCGGCAAGAATTATACCTACTTGAAAGCCTAATGCTACGATAGACGTTGCTCTGGAACGTTTGTGCTTAGGCCAGCTTTCTGATACCAATGTCATGCCAATACCAAATTCACCACCCAGACCAAGGCCGCTAAGAAAACGAAAAATCAAAAAACATTCATAGTTTGGTGAAATAGCACAAAGCCCTGTAAATAAGGAGAAGATTATAATTGTCCAGGAAAACACTCTGACACGGCCAAATTTATCAGCAAGCACGCCGAAAAGTATCCCACCTAATACAGCCCCTAATAAAGTTACCGAAGTTAATGTTCCTAGATCGGCTTTGGTCAGGTTGAATGTGGTAGCAATTAGGCTAAAACAAACACCTAAAATCATCATATCTAAACCATCTAATGCATATCCCACAGTTGATGCAAATAAAGTACGTTTTTGATAAGGAGTTGTTTGTGCGCTTTCACTTTCAGCTTGGTTGGTCATGTTTGCGTCAATGTTCATGTTTACCTCAAGTCAATAAAAAGATAGTGGTTCAATCTAAGCGTTATTTTGTTTAACACATCATTAAACGAAGGAGGCTCAAAAAGCGAGGCAAGTATATACTTAAAATTGATAAAAAGCTAAGTGAAAATCTAAAAAAATCAGCTTTTATTTTATCAACTATGGTTTTGGCAAAATTATCTGCTTAATATTGAAAAATATCTAATTTTTTAGACAAATTAGCCGATAATTTTGCCATTTTATGGATATTAGCCAATAGCTAAGTAACTAATATTAATACGATGAAAATTTTACTCTTCGGCAAAATACCAATAACCGAGATTGACAAACTTTAACATGACATCTAAGGTTGCTTCGTCTTGTATTTGCTCGTAGCAAAGTACTTTAGTTTCACATAACAAATTAATTGTTGTTATTGATAGCGGTATTCTTTTGCCGTTGATATAGGCAGTATCACCGATTTTTAAAATACGTATACTTGGAACTCGGTAGAGTTCAGCTCCAGATTTGAGAATTGTTTCAAATTCATCTAAATCATAAGCTGGTTCAACAGGAATGATGTTGAGTTCATGCATAGGCATTGTGATATGTTTGCCAAACCAATCATTAAATAAAGCTGGATTTTTTATTAAATCAATCATTTGACTTTGAAGCTTTTCAATTTCATATGGTTGAATTAAATAAGGATCTTTGGGTAATTTTAACTCGGGGTCTTGATAAAAAATACCATTAGGTAAATTATCGATAATATAATCAGCAAATCCACTTAATAAGTCTTGTGATGTTTGGGTTCTAAATCCTACTGAGTAACTAAGTGATTCGCCAATCGATACTCCATTGTGTGGAAAACCAATTGGTATATATAAAATATCTCCAGCAGTGATTTCCTCATCAATAATAGGTTGATAATCTTCAACATGTAATAAAGCTTTATGAGCACTAAATTGTTTATAGTTAGGATTGCGATCACCGACTTGCCAACGACGACGTCCTTTACCTTGAATGATAAACACATCATAATTATCAATATGAGGACCAACGCCAGCCCCTTGGGTTGCATAAGATATCATTAGGTCTTCAAATTGCCATTGCGGAATGCATTTGAATGGTTCAACTAAAGTAGCTGCTTGCTCATGCCAATGATCAACAGCTTGGACAAGTAGGCTCCAATGATCTTCTCCTAAGTCACAATAATCGGTAAATGGCCCATATTTTGCGTCCCATTTACCATTTTTGTTGGTAACAATTCGACTGTCGATTTCTTCTTCCATGGCAAGACCAGCCAGCTCTTCAGGGGAAATAGGGTCGATAAAATTACTAAAAGCATTACGTAAAATGACCGGTTTTTTTTGCCAATAATTAGTTAAAAAATCATCCCAATTGATTGTTAATTTGTTACTCATTAATTACTCCTTGTACATTGAATAATTGACAAAAGTTGGTTGTAGTTTGTTGTGCTATAATGTCCAAAGTTACACCTTTTAATGCTGCTAAGTAGTTAGCTACCTCTCGGACATAAGCGGGTTGATTTTCTTTACCGCGATATGGTACGGGTGCTAAATAGGGCGAATCAGTTTCAATCAACATGCGATCTAAAGGGACGAATTTTGCTACTTCTCGAAGAGAGGCTGCATTTTTAAAGGTGATAATTCCTGAAAATGAAATATAAAAACCAATATCTAATAAAGCTTTAGCTGTCTCAATGTCTTCAGTAAAACAATGTAAAACTCCGGCGTAAGCTTGCTCTTCTTTTAATATTCTTAAGGTATCTTGTTTGGCGTTACGGGTGTGGACGATTATTGGTTTTTTTAATTGCTTACCTAAATTAATGTGTTGTATAAAATTGTATTGTTGTAATTCAAGATTATCTTGTTGGTAGTAATAATCGAGACCAGTTTCACCAAGAGCGATAACATTGTCTTCTTGTGCAAGACGGGCGAAACGCTCGGCATCGTAAGGTTCATCATCTAAATTGAGAGGATGAATACCACATGAGAAAGAGCACTGTTTTTTATATGGCATTAGCATTGCTTTCATCGATTCATAACCCGACAATGTTGTTGCAACACTTAGACAATGCTTTACATCATTGTGTAGTGCTTCATGCAAAACGCTATTAAGCGTTTTATTGGTATAGTCCAAACTGTCTAAATGACAGTGCGAATCAATTAGAAACATATTAAACTCTTTTAATTATCTGAATGATGTTCGAAATCACGAACTGGCTTTATAGTTGACCACGAGCGACAGCTTGGGCACAACCAGTAGAGGGTATTAACGGTAAATCCGCATTTTTGGCATCGATAATTGGGAACTGTTTTTATCTGCTCTCCTACCATGTTTCGAAGAAGTAATAAACTTTCTTTGGCCTTTCCTTGTTCAGCATCAGCCACATGATAATCCATTAAACGGTAAAATCCTTTAAGATTTGGATGCTTTAATAATTCACGATAAAGGTAATATTGGGCAGCGTCAAGTCCGTTATTTTTTTCGACAATATCAGCTAGCATCAGTTCAGCTACATTACCGGTATCTTGTTTGACACAAATTTCTAAAAACTGTTTAAATAGCTGAGGCTGATTTATTTTGGTATAACATATTTTTAATAGCGGTAAAGCTTCGCCAATAAAGGCTTTGTCTTGGTTTATTATTTGTTGGAAAGATTCAATTGCTTGTTCGATTTTGTCTTGAACCATTAACACTTTTCCAAGCATGAGTGATGTGCGAGCACAGTTATCATCGGCAGCAGCGGATTTTTTTAATAGGTTGTATGCTTGATCTAAATCGTCATTAGCTATAGCTAGTGACGCTAATTCACAATAAAATTGAGCTATTTCAATCTTATATTTTTCATTGCCAAGTTTTACTAATCTGATTGCGGTATTAATCGCATTGCCCCATTCGCTTGTTGATTGATAAATAATAAGTAATTGTTGAAGTGCATGTTGTTGAAAGTCTTCTTCATCAATTAATTGTAAAAACATCTCTTCAGCACGATCATAAAGGCCCGCAACCATATAATCTCGACCAAGTTGCTGAATTGCTAATAATCGTTGATCGAATGATAAGGATGAACTTTCCATTAATGCTTGGTGAATTCGTATTGCTCGATCAACTTCGCCACGTGAACGAAACAAATTTCCAAGTGTTAAATGTGCTTCAAGGGTACCTTCATCCTCTTTAAGTAGATCAAGAAAGATATCAACCGCTTTATCTTTTTGATTGGACAAAAGAAAATTTAGGCCATCTACATATTCTCGAGATAGTCGATTTGATTGATTTAAATATTTTTGTTTGGCGTTTCTGTCACCCATATACCAGCCATAGGCAGCAGCTATTGGTAGTAACAGAAACAACAATTCAAACATAATTACCTAGTTTAATTGGTATTGGTTAAATTCATTTTTTGATGATTAGATATATCTTCATCATATTTTTTTTGCAATTTATTCAATTTACGTTTAGTAGATGAATGTTGAAATTTAGATTTTAAGAAATATATTCCTGTTAATACCCATCCAACTAAAAAACCTGAGCCAAATAATATTGCCAGTAATACTGATAACCTAACTTCAGTTTTAGCAATTAAATAGTTAAAAGTGACTATTTGATTATTAGCTGAACCTATTGTTATCGAAATGGCGAAAATAAGAATTATCAATAAAATTGATATTACTAATTTCATAATGCTAACCTTATTATTTTATTAAAAATATTGATATAACTTAATGTTTTTCTGTAAAACTATTCTTTTCTTTTTCGTTATTCCATTACTATATGCCATTTTTTAATATAAAAACAGCAGATTAATGAAATTAACCAAGCAAGCATTATCCCCAATATCAAATCATAAGCGGAATGCATGCCTAGTAATAGTCGACTTGTTTCAATGAGCAACGACCAAATAGTAACAATGGATACAATAAAAAAGTGCCGTTTAAAACCAAGTAACATTATTGCTAAAAAAGTCCAAGTGACCGCAAATAAAGTATGCCCAGAAGGAAAAGCATAACCGGTTTCATTTTGCCAATGGTTAGATAGCCATTTAGGAATAATAGTTGAATTGGTTAACAATTTTTCAACATCAGCTCTACGTTCAGATCTTGTTTGTGAATAAAATTGCTGCTCATTAAGATTAAACTCTTTATCTAACCATAAAACATAAGGCCTAGCTTTAGCTGTTTGCTGTTTGATGATGCTTTTAACCACTTGGCCACCTGATATTGTACTGACTAGGACTAACCATAATAGTAACAATGTTTTTTTGGTTTTATTAACCAATTTCAGGTAAAAGAGTAAGAAAAAAAGCCCTGATGTTATTATTGCCCAAGGAAAACTAGCGGTTTCAGTTACCCAAAATAAATATTTAGATGTATCATTTATTGATGTTGGTTGCCACTGCCAATTTACGGTTATAACAGATAACGGTATAATCAGGAATAAAATCAATGGCACTATTGTTTTTTTTATTACTAACCCCATTTAAAACTCAATTAAGCATAAAATTTTATTTATTTTAACATGGAAACACGATTTATTTTTAAAAAATCTTAACCATGTTGTGACGAATCTTGGAGATAATAATGCAATTAAAACATGTTGCACGAGCTAAACTGCCAACCCCTTGGGGATGTTTTACTATTGTTGGTTTTGAAGAAATTGCAACTGGTAAGGATCATGTCGCATTAGTGTTTGGTGATATTAATGGTCATTCATCCATATTAACACGCGTTCATTCAGAATGTTTAACGGGTGATGCATTATTTAGTTTGCGTTGTGATTGTGGTTTTCAATTAGAAGCGGCATTGAAGCAGATAGCTAAAGAAGGACAAGGTGTCTTAATTTATCATCGACAAGAAGGCCGTAATATTGGCTTATTGAATAAAATTAGGGCTTATGCGCTTCAAGATCAAGGGTTAGATACGGTTGAGGCAAATGAGCAATTAGGTTTTGCTGCTGATGAGCGTGATTTCACTTTATGCGCAGATATGCTTAAGTTATTAAATGTGTCTCAAGTTCGATTATTAACTAACAATCCCGAAAAGATAAAAGTTCTTGAGCAAGCAGGTATTAAAGTTACTGAGCGAGTTCCTTTAGAAGTGGGAGAAAACCCGAGCAATGAGTATTATTTAGCGACTAAAGCTAATAAATTGGGCCATTTATTACATTTACACCACTATAATCATTAACTCTTTAAAAGGTGAGTTTTACAGAGTTGTCATATTTTTGATTTAGTTGTTATAATTATTTAATCATTTAACCTCAAAATCTATCAGCGGTTTTGAGGTTAATTTTTATCAGCTAATAAAAAAATTTATTAATCTTTGTCACATCTTAGTACGCCACCATTAGCAATTTGATCTTTTGAGACTTCATGCATAATAATTTGTACCGCCTCTGGTTTACAGTTAAGCGTTTCAACAATGGCATCAGTTACTCGTTTAGCCATTTCACGTTTTTGTTCAATGGTGCGTCCTTCTAAAAAGTCAATAACAACATTTGGCATAAATATTTCCTAATTATTGATGGTTGCAAGTTGTGCATCAGTTAATGCAATGTCTTGATTATGACATATTCCAATTCCAGTTTGGATAATTTTTTCAGCAATTGCTTTGGCTTCATCTAAAGAGTGCATGGTATAGGTTCCGCATTGATATTCATTTAACTCAGGAATTTGTGATTGAGATTTTACATTCATAACATCATGCATAGCTTGCAACCAGGCATTAACAACTAAAGATTCTGCTGGTTTGCCAATTAAACTCATATAAAAACCTGTTCGACAGCCCATTGGAGAAATATCGATAATTTCAACTTTATCACTGTTTAAATGGTCACGCATAAAGCCAGCAAATAAATGCTCTAGAGTATGAATACCTTTTTCAGGTAATAGTGCTTTATTAGGGATGGTAAAGCGAAGATCAAATACCGTAATATCATCACCTTTGGGGGTTGCCATGGTTTTGGCTATTCGCACAAAAGGTGCTTTCATTTTAGTATGGTCAACTTTAAAACTGTCTAATAAAGGCATAATTTTCTCCTTGAATTTGGGATTAAGCTATTTTGCTTGAGTAGCTTAATATACTCCACTATTTTATATTCATTGATTTAATAAGTTTATCAATTCTTGTTCATCAATCACTTTTATTCCCAGTTCTTGCGCTTTGGTTAATTTTGAACCAGCAGCTTCTCCTGCAATTACTAAGTCGGTTTTTTTTGAAACACTACCTGTTACTTTAGCGCCGAGTTGTTTTAATTTAGCTTTTGCTTCATCGCGCGTTAATATTGATAAAGTTCCTGTTAACACAACGGTTTTGTCAGAAAATGGTGAGTCTGTTGTTAGTAGTTGTACTTCAACGTCTGGCCAGTGTATTCCAATTTCCTCACTAATTAACTGATCAATTACCGTGCGGTTATGTGGTTCTTGAAAGAAGTCGATAATACTTTCTGCAATAACAGCACCAATATCATTTACCAATTGTAATTGTTCCAAAGATGCGTTTTCAATTGCGGTTAAATTTCCTAATTGATTAACTAAATTTTCCGCAGTGACTTCACCAACATTAGGAATACCAAGCGCAAAAATAAATCGATTCAAACTCGTATTTTTCGATTTGTTTAATGCACTCATTAAATTATTAGCTAATTTTTCACCAACTTTATCTAATGAACATAAAATTGGCACTGTGAGTTTATAAAGATCTGCTGGTGTTTTGACATATTCTTTATCAACCAATTGTTCAATTATTTTATCGCCTAAACCTTCGACATTCATTGCTCGTCGAGAAACAAAATGTTTTAAGGCTTCTTTGCGTTGTGCCTGACAAATTAATCCACCGGCGCAACGAGATATCGCTTGTCCTTCATCACGGACAATGATTGAGCCGCAAATAGGGCAGTGAGTAGGAAAAACAATTTCCTTAGTGTCAGCTGGTCTTCGATCTTTAATAACTGCGACAATTTGTGGAATAACATCACCGGCTCGGCGGACGGTGACATAATCACCCTCACGAATACCTAACCGGATGATTTCATCGCTGTTATGCAGTGTGGCATTGCTGACAATTACCCCGGCAACTGAAACTGGCTCTAATCTGGCTACTGGTGTTATCGCGCCAGTACGCCCGACTTGAAAGTCAACTTTATTTAACTTTGTTACTTCTTCTTGTGCTGGAAATTTGAATGCAGTAGCCCAACGAGGCGCACGAGCAACGAAACCAAGTTGTTTTTGTTCTGCAATACTATTGACTTTGATTACAACACCATCGATATCAAAGTCTAATGACATTCTTTGATCACCAATTTGCTTAAAATAATCTAGTGCTTCTTGTGCGCCATGGCGAATTTTAACTTTATCGCTTACTGGTAGCCCCCAAGCCTTGAATTGCATTAGTCTTGCATAGTGGGTATTCGGTAACTCAGCTCCTTCGTTAATACCAACGCCATAACAGAAAAAAGTAAGTGGTCTTTTGGCTGTAATTTTGGGATCTAACTGTCTTAATGAACCGGCAGCAGCATTGCGAGGATTTGCGAATATTTTTTCGTTACGTTTTTCTGCCTCTGCATTTAATTTAGCGAAACCTTTATGCGTCATAAAAACTTCACCACGAACTTCTAGGCGAGACGGAATATTTTCACCCTGCAATATGAGAGGAATAGTTTTTATGGTTCGAACATTGGCGGTAATATCTTCACCAGTTGTGCCATCACCGCGTGTAGCAGCTTGAATTAATTGGCCATTTTCATATAAAAGACTTACAGCTAATCCATCAAGTTTTAGCTCGCAACAGTATTCAACTGCTTGATTTTCATCAAGCTCTAAGCGATCTTTTATTCTTTTATTAAAAGCGATAAAACTTGATTCATCAAAAACATTATCCAATGATAACATCGGCAATTGGTGTCTGATCGATGAAAATTGTGATAATGGTGCTCCTCCAACCCGTTGGGTTGGTGAGTCAGGGGTAATAAGTTCGGGATGAGCGAGCTCTAGATTTTGTAGCTGTTTGATTAATTTATCATATTCCACATCGGGTATTTCGGGAGCATCCAACACATAATAACAGTATTCATGATGTCTTATCAGATCACGTAAAATCGAGATCTGTGTTATTACATCTTGGTTAGAGCTAGATGGCGCTACTGAATGTTCAGTTATATTTGATTGTGGCATGATTTTAAACTCTTAAATTAATACGAAGGTTTTTAAACTTATTATTAAAATAGTATTTAACGGTATTTAGAACAATAGATTTTACTAAATATAGTCAATTATCTAATATAAGTCAGACTATTCCACTAATTTTTTAGTGGAATAGTAGCAAAAATGAGGAATTTTAAACAGCTAGCTTAAATTTCATTACAAGCTTTTTTTATGCGTTCTTTATAACTATCGATTTTTTGTGGTGTCATCATATGATGTTCATCATCCAAAACTACACCATTAACATCATCGGCAATACGTTGCGCTGTTTGTAGCATTAATTTGAAATTCTGTTGATTGTTTCCATGGGTTGGTGCAACCATAAAAATTGATACACCAGGTGTTGTAAATTCGTGCATGGTTTCAGGATCTAGATGCCCAGGGCTTATCATATTTGCCAAACTAAATAGTATCGGTCCATTACCCGCAGGGTCAACATGGCGATGAAAAATACGCATATCACCAAATTGGAATCCTGATTGCATGATGCTAGCTAATAGCATATCACCTTGTAATTCCTTGCCATTTAAGCCAGTAACATTTAATACAATAATTTCAGTTTTACTTTCTTCACTTTCGTTTATTGTTAATTTGTCTTGTTTTTCGAGTTTTTCTTCAGGTTGAGGATCATCAACTTTTATATCTTCATTAGCTTTGGTTGGTTTTTCTATTTCAACATTTTCTTTAACTGGTTCATCGGTAAAGATATCCTGTTGAAGATCACTAGTTGACTCATTAGAAATCTTAGTATCTATTTTCGGTTGTTGATCGTCATCATTTGAAAATAAATCAACTTGACAAGGAGTTTGTTCTTCTTTTGCTAGAACATTATTGTTAGGGGCATTAGTATTACCTACTAATACTTCATTAGTATCGTCATTAGAAGCATTTTGTTTTGTTTTGTTTTTTGGCGTTAGTAAAATCACATCATCTTCATCATTATAGATATCTTCATATTGCTGAGTATTTGTTGTGAATTTATCTTTTTTGCCTAACTTAAATAAAGAAGAACGTTCTTTTTTATTGATCCAAAGCCCATGAATTAATAATGCAATAATGACCAAGGATGCAACCACAATTAGAACAGTACGTAAATTATCCATAATACCCACTCAGAATTAAATTAAATATAGATTCAAATTATTCAATAATATAATTGAAAAAAAAGGATTAAAAAATACCACAAAGAAATTTTTTTAATTTTTACATTTAAGTTAAATCCATACTTACTTATTACCGCGCAAAAAAACGATTAGTGTATATTACTTTATTTCTATCAATAATCATAATTATCAATAGAATTTTTTTATTAATTTGCGTTTAAATCTTATAAGTGAGCTAATTTTTAGAACTCTGTGCTATTAAGGCGTTAAGACTCTTACAATCTATGCATATTTTTTGTAAAATCTCCGATCACTTTTGAATAATATTCACTGTTTTTATTTAAAAAATAATTATTAAGTTACCGAGGTCTTTTTTATATGAGATTTAATAAGCTATTACTTACTCTGCCAGTGGCATTATCTAGTCTATTATTAGCCAGTTGTGATAATAATCAATCAAAAAATGGTGCTGGCGAATTACCAAAGGTAACTGTTTTTAAAGTTGAACCTTTAGACTATACCCTAAAAATAAACTTACCAGGACGAGTGGTTGCTTCACAGATTGCTGAAATTCGACCACAAGTTAGTGGGATTATATTAAATCGAGAATTTGACGAAAGTTCAAATGTTAAAGCTGGCCAATCACTTTATCAAATTGATCCAGCTATTTATCAAGCTAATTATGATAGTGCTGTAGCTAGTGTGGCTAGTGCAAAAGCTAACGCAAATATTGCTCAACTAACCCTAAAACGTTATGCAGGACTTTTGAACACCAAATCTATCAGTCAACAAGAATATGATAAAGCAGCTGCTGATGCCAAACAAGCTGAGGCAAGTGTTTTAGTTGCTCAAGCGGCAGAGCATGCAGCTAAAGTTAATTTGGACTACACAAAAGTATACTCGCCAATTGATGGGTATATTGGTAAATCAAGCGTGACGGAAGGGGCATTAGTATCAGCAGGGCAAGCTGCTCCATTGGCATTGGTACAAAAACTTGATCCAATTTATGTTGATATGACTGAAGCCGCAACTCGTTATAATAAATATCTTCAAGATGAAAATATTATTTATGAACCAGCTCAAGGCAACAATGTTGATCTGTTTTTTAATGATGGTTCAAAATATGCGCTACCAGGAAATATCAAATTTTCAGATATGACTGTTAATGAAACGACAGGTACAGTTACCCTGCGCTCACAATTTTCAAATAGTGAAGGTAAAATTTTACCGGGAATGTTTGTAAAACCACAATTAACATTAGGTACAATTAAAAATGCAGTATTAGTTCCGCAACAAGGCATCACTAGTAACCAAAAAGGTCAATATACTGCTAAGATTTTAAAATCTGATAATGTTGTTGATTATCGTCAGGATATTAAAGTTTATACTGGTATCGGAGGTTATTGGGTTGTCACTAGTGGTATTGATATTGGTGAGCAAGTGATTATCTCTGGTTTGCTTAATTTGACTGTGGTTGACAGAGAAGCAGAAAAACCAAAATCAGAACAAAGAAGCATTATGGTAACCCCAATCGGTAAGCCAGAAGTGCTTTCTCAAGAAAAGTTAGATAATCTCATCAAAAACAGTGTGAAATAAGGTAGATTTAATTATGGCTAAGTTTTTTATTGATAGACCTGTTTTTGCATGGGTAATTGCTATCATGATGATGCTGGGCGGAGCTTTATGCATTAAGCTACTCGCTGTTGAGCAGTATCCTGATATCGCACCACCGGCTGTTACTGTTTCTGCTGCTTATCCAGGTGCTGATGCGCAAACCATTGAAAATACTGTTACGCAATTGATTGAGCAAAACTTAACTGGTTTGGATAATTTGATTTACATGAAATCAACCAGTAGTGCTCAGGGGGTAGTCGAAACAACGTTGACTTTTGCGCCGGGTACAAGTCCCGATTTTGCTCAAGTACAAGTATTAAATAAAGTAGAAAGTATCAAATCGCGTCTACCTGAAAGTGTGCAAAAAAATGGGGTGTCGGTTGCTAAGAAAAACACTAGCTTCCTAAAAGTTATTGGATTCTATTCTACCAACCCTCAAAAAACACAAGCAGATATAGCTGACTTTGTTTATTCAACTGTACAAGATCCGATTCGCCGTGTTCAAGGGGTAGGCGATACACAGTTATTTGGTTCTGAATATGCAATGCGGATTTGGTTAGATCCCAATAAACTTAACTATTTTAATCTATCTATTGAAGAGATTATTGGTGCAATTCAAGCACAAAATGCACAGGTTACAGCAGGGCAACTTGGTGCTTTACCAAAAACTGAAGGACAAGAGCTTAATGCAACTATTACTGCACAGTCGCGTTTAAAAACACCTGAGCAATTTCAAAATATTACAGTGCGAGTTAATACCAATGGTTCAAACGTTTTGTTAAAAGATGTTGCTAAGGTTGAAATCGGTGCTGATGACTATAGCTTCATTTCGAGCTATAACGGTAACCCGTCAGCAGGTTTGGGTATTTATTTAGCTACGGGTGCAAATCAACTTGAAACATCGGAAAAAGTTGACCAAAAAATTGAAGAGTTATCTCGTATTTTCCCTGAAGATATTAAATTTGCCTATCCTTATGATACAACACCGTTTGTTAAATTATCGATTAATAATGTGATACATACTTTAATTGAAGCAATCATTTTGGTTGTTATCGTTATGTATGTATTTTTACAAAATCTGCGTTCTACTCTTATTCCAACTATTACCGTACCGGTTGTATTGTTAGGTACCTTTGCAGTTTTATATATCTGTGGATTTACCATTAATACGCTATCAATGTTTGCTATGGTGCTTGCTATCGGTCTTCTGGTCGATGATGCCATCGTAGTAATTGAGAATGTTGAACGTATTATGCATGATGAAGGGTTATCCCCGTATGATGCAACCGTTAAATCAATGGAACAAATCTCTTCTGCATTAGTTGGTATTGCCGTGGTGCTTTCAGCAGTATTTGTGCCTATGGCATTTTATGGCGGTGCAGCAGGGGGTATTTATCGTCAATTTTCAATCACAATTGTAACGTCGATGGGTTTATCTGTATTGATGGCAATTGTGTTAACGCCAGCGCTTTGTGCGCAAATTTTAAAAGCACCATCAAAAAACAAGATTAAGAAAACCACAATTGGTGAAAAATTAGAAAGTGTACCACCATTTAGTTGGTTTTCAGCTGGGACTAAATGGTTCTTCAATAAGTTTAATAATATATATAACAAAAGTTTATATACCTATGAAAAAGGCGTGATTAAGTTTATTCGTTATCCGTTGATTTCATTTGTTTGCTATATCTTGATTGTTGTTTGTTTAATATTTGGTTTTAATCGCTTACCAACTGGTTTCTTACCAAATGAAGATCAGGGGGTATTAATTGTAATGGTTGAGTTACCACCAGGTTCGACCTTAGATCAAACCATGGGTGTATTGAATAAAACCTCTCAATTTTATATGAATGAGAAGGCTGATTCAGTGAAAGAGATCTTTACTGTTGCTGGTTTCAGTATAGTTGGTCGTGGTCAAAATATAGGGCTTGGTTTTATTCGATTAAAAGATTGGGATGAACGTAAACGCCCAGACCAAAAAATGGATGCTTTGATAGGTAGTGGTTTTGGATTTGCTTCAACGATAACTGAAGGTCGTGTCATTATTGCCAATTTGCCACCAGTACCGTCACTTGGTATGGCTAATGGTTTCTCTTATATGTTGAAAGATAGCTCAGGTCTTGGCCATGATGCCTTGATGGAGGCTTTTAACAAACTGTTGAGAGAAGCTGGACAGAATCCTAACTTACAACAAGTTCGCCCAGGTAGTATGTTAGATGTTCCACAATATAAGATTAATGTGGATTTCGAAACCGCCCAAGCACTTGGTGTTTCCGTAAGTAGTGTTAATACTGTACTTTCAACCGCATTAGGTTCAGCTTATATCGATGACTTTGTTTATAACAACCGTATTAAAAAAGTCTATTTACAATCAGATGCAGCTTATCGAATGTTACCTGATGACTTTAGTTTCTGGCATGTAAAAAATCAAAAGGGTGAAATGGTTCCTTATGATGCATTTGCTACTACAACGAAAAGTTATGGTTCACCATCGTTAGTTCGTTATGATGGGGTAGGAGCCATGGCAATTAGTGGTTCAGCTGCACCTGGTATGAGTTCTGGTCAAGCTATGGTAATAATGGAAGAACTATCTAAAAACTTACCTAAAGGATTCTCTTATGACTGGACAGAAATTTCTTACCAAGAACGTCAAACAGGTTCGCAGACAACAACGCTATATGTTATCTCACTTATCGTTGTATTCTTGTCATTAGCTGCATTATACGAAAGTTGGACTGTACCTATTTCTATCCTATTTGTCATCCCGTTAGGTATTTTGGGTACCGTATATGCAACTACGTTCAGAGGTCTTGATAATGATGTTTACTTTATCGTTGGTCTACTAACCACGATGGGGCTATCGGCTAAGAATGCCATTTTGATTGTAGAATTTGCTAAAGATGCACTAGAAAAAGAAGGTAAATCATTAATTGATGCAACGTTAGAAGCTTGTCGATTGCGTTTACGTCCTATTTTAATGACATCATTCGCATTTATTCTAGGTGTACTTCCACTAGTCTTAAATTCTGGTGCTGGTTCAGCAAGTCAAAATGCGGTAGGTACAGGTGTAGTTGGAGGTATGTTGACGGCAACATTCTTAGCGATATTTTATGTTCCTTTGTTCTTCTTGTTTATAACAAAACTATTCACTAAACATAGGAATAAAGTAGTATTACCAGCTAACTATACAGGTAAAACTGAGAAATAGTCGAGTCGATTAGTAGTTAAGTAATAACGGATATGAATAAAAAGCACCAATAATATTGGTGCTTTTTTTGTTTAACTTTTAATAGATTGCTTTTTCGATATTTTAGTTTAACCTTTTTATTCAGTTGAAATAAAAAATTGAGGAAAGATGTTTTTAGGCTATAAATAACAGAGTTTTATTATGTAACAGTATTATATTTATCTATGTGATTTAATTAATTGTTGACTCATGTGGGCATGGGTAATTGCTATAGCTAGTGCATCCGCTGCATCCGCCTGAGGACTTGCTGGTAATTTCAATAGTAGTTTAACCATATGTTGAACTTGTTTTTTGTCAGCTGCGCCTGTTCCAACTATACTTTGCTTGACTAAGCGCGCTGCATACTCAAAAACGGGTAAATCATGATTGACTGCGGCAACAATTGCAGAACCTCGTGCTTGACCTAATTTTAGTGCTGAATCGGCATTACGAGCCATAAATACTTGTTCAATAGCAAACATATCGGGTTGAAATTGAAGGATGATTTCGCTTACACCAGCATAAACACGTTTCAAACGCGTTGGTAAGTCATTGACTGCAGTGCGGATACAACCACTGCCAAGATAAGTAAGTTGTCGTCCCGTTTGACGAATTACTCCATAACCCGTCAAACGAGAGCCTGGGTCAATACCCAGAATGATAGTCATTAGAGTGTTGCAGCAACTTCGTCTGATACTTCTCCATTATGATAAACCTCTTGAACATCATCACAATCTTCAAGCATGTCGATAAGACGTAGTAGTTTTGGTGCAGACTCAATATCAAGATCAACTTTAGTTGCTGGAATCATTGAAACTTCTGCTGATTCAGCGGTTAAACCTGCCGCATCTAGTGCATCTTTAACTTCACCGAATGATTCAGGCGTAGTAAATACATCAATTGCACCATCATCATAAGTAACCACATCATCAGCCCCAGCTTCAAGAGCAGCATCCATTACTTGATCTTCATCAGTTCCAGCCGGATATGAGATTACCCCTTTTTTAGTAAATAAATAAGATACTGAACCATCAGTACCTAGGTTACCACCAGTTTTAGTAAAAGCATGACGAACTTCTGATACAGTACGGTTTCGATTATCACTTAAACATTCAACCATTACCGCAGTTCCCGCTGGTCCATAACCTTCATAGATGATTGTTTCCATATTAGTATCATCTTCACCACCGACACCACGAGCAACAGCTCGATTCATGGTATCTCTAGTCATGTTATTAGATAATGCTTTGTCCATAGCAGCACGTAGACGAGGGTTAGACGCTGGATCGCCACCACCAATTTTTGCTGCTGTTACAAGTTCACGAATAATTTTGGTAAAGATTTTACCGCGCTTAGCATCTTGAGCTGCTTTGCGATGTTTGGTATTGGCCCATTTACTATGACCTGCCATAAAATTCTCCAGATTAAATAATTTAAAATCAGTCTATTTTAGCAAACTTTTAACAAAAGTTCATTATCAATCTATTTTTCCATTTATTCATGTAATTTTAATAATGAATAATTATGTTGATCCGGATCACATGTTCATATTTTATTCATTGCAACTCATGTAGTTTTAATTCATTATACCTTTATCATTGGTAACTTATGTCGTCATCGAAACGTTTCGATAAACAATTTCATTATTATTCTTAGGATTGCATTATGTATAAAAATAAGTTGTTAAACTCAGTAATAGTTCAGACTTTAGCCAAAATGGGGCATACTGATCAAATTGCCATTGGTGATGCAGGTTTACCCATCCCTGAAAATGTTGAAAGAATAGATCTGGCTGTGACTATAGGTGTACCATCATTTATGCAAGTTTTGGAGTCTGTAACTGAATCTATGCAAATTGAAAAAGTTCTCTTGGCAGAAGAGATCCTTAAACATAATCCAGAGATAAATAAAAAAATATTAGCTCAGATTAAAAAAATTGAGGAATCACAACAAAATATAATTGATATCGAATATGTCACTCATGAAATGTTAAAACATCAAATCGCTGAATGTAAATCGGTAATTAGAACCGGTGAATGTTCACCCTATGCGAATATTATTCTACAGTCGGGCGTAATTTTTTAAAAAAACAATTAAAATAATGGGAATTTTATGAGTGATATTTTATTACAGCTTACCGATATATCTAAATCTTTTCCCGGTGTTAAAGCGCTTTCAGGCGCTAATTTGACTGTTAAAGCTGGTCAAGTTATGGCCTTAATCGGAGAAAATGGCGCGGGTAAATCTACGTTAATGAAAGTACTCACCGGAATATACAAAAAAGATGCTGGCGAAATTATTTATCAAGGTAGTAAAGTTAACTTCAATGGTCCCAAGGCTTCACAATTAGCAGGAATAGGTATAATTCATCAAGAATTGAATTTAATACCGCAATTATCCATTGCCGAAAATATCTTTTTGGGTCGAGAATTTACCAATAAATTCGGTTGTATTGATTGGCAAAAGACCTATGCTGAAGCCGATAAATTATTAGCCCAATTGCATTTGAACTATAACAGTCGAAGATTGATTAGTGATTTGTCGATTGGTGAACAGCAAATGGTTGAAATTGCTAAAGTGCTAAGTTTTGATTCTAAAGTTATCATTATGGATGAACCAACTGATGCTCTCACCGATACAGAAACCGCTTCATTATTTGAAGTCATTAATAAACTCAGAAAACAAAATTGTGGTATTGTCTATATCTCTCATCGTCTAAAAGAGATCTTTCAAATTTGCGATGCAGTAACCGTTTTACGTGATGGTCAATTTGTGTGTGAAAAGAAGATCACACAATTGGATGAAGATAGTTTAATTGAGATGATGGTGGGTCGTAAGCTTGAAGAACAATATCCACGCATCGAAATGGAAAAAGGAAATATCACGTTACAGGTTAGCCACCTAATGGGTGATGGTGTGAATGATGTTAGTTTTTCTCTTCATGCTGGTGAAATATTAGGTATCTCTGGCCTTATGGGGGCAGGGCGAACAGAGTTGATGAAGATGATTTATGGCGCAAATCCAGCTAAATCAGGAACAATAACTTTAAAAGGCAAAGCCATTAAAACATGTTCGCCAAAAGATGGTTTAATGAATGGCATTGTTTATATCTCTGAAGACCGCAAAAGAGATGGTTTAATTTTAGGCATGTCGGTTAAAGATAATATGTCACTCAACGCCCTTGGTTATTTTGTTAATCAATTTAAACATTTAAAACTAAAAAATGAACGACAAGCTGTTGATGACTATGTGGGGCTATTCAATATAAAAACCCCATCAATTAATCAAACTATAGGTTTATTATCAGGTGGTAATCAACAAAAAGTTGCTATTGCTAAAGGATTAATGACTCGGCCAAGCATATTAATTCTGGATGAACCAACCAGAGGTGTTGATGTTGGCGCTAAAAAGGAAATTTATCAACTTATCAATCAATTCAAACAACAAGGATTAAGTGTTATCTTAGTTTCATCTGACATGCCCGAAATTCTTGGCATGAGTGACCGCATTTTGGTTATTCATGAGGGAAAAGTAACAGGAGATTTTACCATTAATGAAGCAACACAAGAAAAACTTATGGCCGCTGCCGTAGGGAAAACACAGGAGAAATCTGATGCTGCAAAATAAAACTCTCAAAAATGTATTAGTTGAGCAGAAGTCATTAATAACGTTACTAGTATTAATCTTAATCGTTTCATGTTTAAGTGATAACTTTTTCACATTAAATAACATTTTTAATATTTTGCAGCAAACGTCAATCAACGCTATTATTGCGGTTGGAATGACCTTAGTTATTTTAACATCCGGTATTGATCTTGCAGTTGGCTCGATATTTGCACTAGCGGGGGCAGTGATGGTATCGATGATTGGTGCTGATATTTCCCCATTTATTGCTATATGTGCTGCTTTAATTATAAGTGCAATATTGGGGGCCTTTTCAGGCGTCATTATCGCGAAAGGAAAGCTTCAAGCTTTTATTGCAACATTAGTGATGATGTTAATTTTACGCGGTGCAACACAGGTATATACTAAAGGAAGTCCAATTTCTATCGGTACTAATGATAATTCCGAAATATTTGAATGGATCGCATTTGGTCGAGTATTTGGTATTCCAGTACCAATTATTATTATGTTGGTTGTGTTTGTCGCGGCATGGTATTTGTTGAAATATACGCGTTTAGGTCGCTATATTTATGCCCTTGGAGGTAATGAATCAGCAACACAACTATCAGGTATCAATGTTGATAAGGTAAAAATTATTGTTTATGCGATGAGTGGTTTACTGTGTGCTGTTGCCAGTACAATTGAAATTTCAAGATTGTCCTCAGCTCAACCCACAGCCGGAACTGGTTACGAAATGGATGCAATTGCTGCTGTTGTTCTTGGTGGCACAAGTATGTCAGGGGGGCGCGGTAAAATTTTGGGGACCCTAATAGGTGCGTTAATTTTAGGTTTTTTGAATAATGGCTTAAATATGTTGGGGGTCGATGCGTATTATCAAATGATAGTCAAAGGTGGAGTCATATTACTTGCGGTTTTAGTTGATAAAAAAACTAATAAATAATTTTTTTTAATAAAAGTAGCTAGGAGAAAGTTATGAGATTAAATAAGTACATTGCTATATTAATAAGTTTTTTATTTGTCTTTCAAGCTTCGGCAAAAGAGAATATTACATTAGTAATATCCACGCTAAACAATCCATTTTTTGTTACTTTAAAAGAGGGCGCAGTAAAAAAAGCCAATGAACTAGGTTACGATTTGGTAGTGTTAGATTCCCAAAATAATCCTGCCAAAGAGTTGGCAAACGTTGAAGATACAATTGTTAAAGGAACTAAGATTATTTTAATTAATCCGACAGATTCGGAAGCAGTTGGTAACGCTGTTTTAGCGGCTAACAAAGCAAATATTCCCGTTATAACGCTTGATCGTGGTTCAGTGAAAGGTGAGGTAGTTAGTCATATAGCATCAGATAATGTTGCTGGCGGTAAAATGGCTGGTGATTTTATTGTTAATAAGTTAGGTAAACAGGCAAAAGTCATTCAACTACAAGGAATTGTAGGTACTTCGGCTTCACGTGAAAGAGGTGAAGGATTTAATCAGTCACAACAAGAAAATAATTTTACCATTTTAACTGCGCAGCCTGCGGATTTTGACCGAGCGAAAGGTATGAATGTTACGCAAAATTTATTGACGGCATATCCCTCTGTTCAAGCTATTTTTGCGGAAAATGATGAAATGGCATTAGGTGCAATGCGAGCGATTCAAACTGCTGGTCGAACAGACATTTTGGTCGTTGGATTCGATGGTACCGATGATGGCATCAAATCTGTAGAACGCGGTAAATTAGCTGCAACTGTGGCACAACAACCAAATAAAATTGGCGCAATTGGGGTTGAAATCGCTGATAAAGTTATAAAAGGTGAAAAAGTCAGTCCGAGTATTCCTGTGGAGTTAAAATTAATTAGTAAATAGGTTAGTTTAGGGCGTGCTAAACGTCCTATTTTATTAGGAATTAAATAAATGAAACGCAAAAAATTGATTGTATTAGGTAGTGTTAATGTTGATCATATTTTAAATGTTCCTAAATTTCCTAAACCGGGTGAAACATTATCAGGATCGAACTATAAAATTTCTTTCGGTGGTAAGGGGGCAAACCAAGCTGTTGCAGCAGGTCGATTGGGTGCTAATGTTCAATTTATTGCCGCTGTCGGAAATGATGAACTAGGGAACAAAATTAAACAGTAGCTTAATAACGATAATATTAATACTTGTTCAGTAGCTTGCATTGAAGGGCAAAATACTGGTGTAGCTTTGATTTTAGTTAATGCACAAGGTGAAAATCAAATTGCTATCCATGCTGGTGCTAATGCACAAGTTACTACAGAATATTTACTTAAATATAAAGAAGATATTATCAATGCTGATGCTATTTTAATGCAATTGGAAACACCGTTGGCAACAATTGAACAAGCAGCAAAATTGGCTAAACAACATCAGACTCAAGTCATTTTAAATCCGGCTCCAGCGCAAAAATTATCAGATGACTTACTTAAACACATTGATATTATTACCCCTAATGAAACTGAAGCTGAATACTTAACCGGTATTAAAGTTTTAACGGAAAAAGATGCCGAGCAAGCTGCGTTTTTTTTACATAAAAAAGGTATCGACACAGTTATTATTACTTTAGGCTGTAAAGGTGCCTGGGTAAGCTCTGCACAGCGAGGAGCAATCATTGCTGGATTTAAAGTCAAAGCAATTGATACTATCGGTGCTGGTGATACTTTCAATGGTATGTTAGTTACCGCGTTGTTAGAAGGTAAAACCTTAGAACAAGCGATTAAATATGCTCATGCAGCTGGTGCATTATCAGTCACGAAACCGGGAGCTCAAACAGCAGTACCATTTCGAAATGAAGTAGAAGAGTTTCTTGAACAACAAAGTAAATAGGTAGTTTCGATTTGGCAACTATGAAAGATATCGCAAATTTTGCGAAAGTATCGACATCAACAGTCTCTCATGTCATTAATAATGACCGTTATGTTAGTCCAACTATTCGTAAAAAAGTTGAATTGGCAATCAAACAACTAAATTATACGCCTTCAGCTATTGCACGAAGTTTAAAAAGTAATAAAACATTTACTATCGGTATGGTAGTAACAACAAGTAATAACTCTTTCTTCTCAGAAGTAGTGCAAGGCGTTGAAAGGTGTTGTTATAGGCTGGGTTATAATTTGATATTATGTCATACCGAAGGTGACCATCAAAGAATGTTAACTAATATTGAATATTTATTACAAAAACGTGTTGATGGTTTACTAACAATGTGTACTGAAACTCATCCAATCCCACAACAGATATTTACTAAATATCCTAAACTTGCCATAGTTATGGTGGACCGGATACCATTTAGAGCTGACTATGATATTATAAAGGATAATTCTTTATATGGAGCTACTTTAGCTACCAATTATCTCATCGAGCAAAATTATAAGAAGATCGCTTGTATTACTGGGCCATTGAATAATACCCAATCTCAATTGCGTTTAAAAGGCTTTAGAAATGCTCTGCAAGCCGCTGATATTACCATACTTGATGGTTATGAAGCACAAGGAGATTTTCACTTTTCATCTGGCGTGGTTGCTATGCAGCAATTATTAGATTTACCGATTCCACCGGAAGCAGTATTTTGCTTTAATGATGTCATGGCAATAGGCGCTTACCAAACTTTATATCGAAATGGTCTTGAAGTAGGCAAGGATATCGCTATTATTGGTTATGATGATATTGAAATTGCGCAATACATGACTCCATCTTTGACAACTATTCATCAACCGAAAGAAGAATTAGGCCAGTTAGCCGTTGAAACTTTACTAAATCGTATTCAAAATCCTCAAGAGTTGCGACAAATATTGACTTTGACACCTACATTAATTAAACGCTTTTCAGCGTAAATAATATCTAATTGATATATTGAGAACAAAAAAAGCGTCCTCTCAAGAAAACGCTTTTAAATAATTCAATAATATGGTTTTAAATTTAAACTAACTCATTCCATATTGTTTTAATTTTTTGCGTAGAGTACCACGGTTGATACCAAGCATATTTGCTGCTCGAGTTTGATTGCCACGAGTATATTGCATAACCATATCAAGGAATGGGTGTTCAACTTCAGCTAACACTAATTCATATAGATCAGTAGGATCTTCACCATTTAATTGTGATAAATAGTTTTTTAAAGCTTGTTTTACCGAATCTCGCAAAGGTTTTTGTGTTATTTGGTCTTGTGAGTTTACAGTTGTAAATTTAAGTGCTGCAGCTGTAACGCGTTGTTCTGACATAGTATATTTAACTCTTTTATTTGTTTCTAATTTGACTAAAAAATGCTTTTAGTGTTTTTACTTGCTCACTTGAATTGCTAAGTACACTAAATAAGCGCCTGAATTGATCGCTATCAGCATAGTTCTTGGTATACCAATTTACATGCTTTCTGGCAATCCGTAATCCTTTGTATTCTCCATAGAATTGATAAAGTTCTTCAAGGTGTGTTAACACTATTTGCTCAACTTCATCAATTGACTTATTTTTCTTTAACTGTCCGTGTGCTAAATAGAATGCAATTTCTTCAAATATCCAAGGTCGCCCTTGTGCCGCTCGGCCGATCATTATACCATCAGCTTGCGTATATTTAAAAACATCTTTTGCTTGTTCTGGGGTACAAATATCACCATTTGCAATTACTGGAATAGTTACCTTTTCTTTAACTGCTTTAATGGATTCGTATTCTGCCTTTCCATTGAATAAGCATGCACGACTTCGCCCATGAATAGTAATGGCCTTTATGCCACAATCCTGCGCAATTTGTGCGATTTCAATGCAATTTCTATTATTTTTATCCCATCCAGTCCGAGTTTTTAATGTTACTGGTACATCAACAGCACCAACAACTTTCTGCAAAATATTTTTTATTAGTTCTGGATACTGCATTAAAGCAGAACCAGCTAATTTTTTATTCACCTTTTTAGCCGGACATCCCATATTGATGTCAATTAACTGAGCTCCATGCTTGACGTTAAATTCAGCCGTTCTCGCCATTTCGTCGGGGTCTGAGCCAACTATTTGAACTGCACGTATACCGACATCATCACTTGAAATCATTCTTAATGCTGATTTATCAGTGTGCCAAACATCCGAATTTGCTAAAAACATTTCAGAAACGGTCATTCCTGCACCAAAGCGGTGACATAAGTTCCGAAACGGTTTATCACTAATTCCTGCCATAGGAGCAGCAATCAAATTGTTTTTTAAGTTGACCTTGCCGCCGATACTAAGCGAATTAAGGCCGGCTATATTACGCATTTTTTCTCGAAGTTAAAAGGGGTAATGTTAATTTTTTATAATTTTTTACCGGTTATACGGCACCATTCATCCTGTTCAATAACTGGATCAAGGACAAATTCAGTTTGATATGCGTCACATACGCTTTGCGATTGATTAGCTAAAATTCCAGATAGTCCAAGTTCTCCTGATGGCTTTACTAATTTACTAATCTGGGGTTTAAGTTCTTTCAACGGGCCCGCCAAAATGTTAGCAACTACCACATCAGCTTGTAAATTATTAGGAATATCTTTTGCTAAATAAAGCTCAATCTTTTCACTTACTTTGTTACGTTCAGCATTGTCACGACTTGCTTGGATCGCTTGAGGATCAATATCAATGCCTATAACTCTTGCTGCACCTAATTTTAAAGCTGCAATGGCTAAAATACCAGAACCACATCCATAATCGATCACAATTTTGTTATTAAGATCGAGACTGTCTAGCCAAGTTAAGCATAAAGCTGTTGTAGGATGAGTGCCTGTACCGAAGGCTAAACCTGGATCTAACATTACATTAACAGCATTGGGATCTGGTATTTCACGCCAGCTAGGGCAGATCCACAATCGTTTACCAAATTGCATTGGATGGAAATTATCCATCCATTCTCGTTCCCAATCTTTATCTTCCAATTGTTCGATTTTATAAGAATATTGCTCAAGATTTAAAATTGATTCTAATTCGTCAATATCTGTTTCAGCATCATATAATCCGACAACATCGGTATTCCCCCAAAGTTTTGTTTCACCAGGTAAAGGTTCAAAAACAGGGTTATCAAAAGTATCTTGAAAAGTGACTGACACTGCCCCTGATTCTTCTAATTGTTCGCAAATACTTTCAGCTAAATCACTAGTTGTGTTAATTCTGAGTTGAATCCAAGGCATAATTTTTTCCCGTTTGGCCAAAATGATTGGCAACAATAAATATAACTAATCCAATAAGTAATGATGGCACTATTGGACGTAAAGCATAAATTTTAATGTTATAAACAGCAAGTAATGTGTAGCTTATAGCACCAGCAAACATCGAGCAAAAAGCCCCTGTTGAATTAGCTTTTTTCCAATATAGTCCTAGTACTAGAGGCCATAAAAATACTGCTTCAAGTCCACCAAAAGCTAATAAATTAAGCCATATGATCATTTCTGGTGGGTTCCATGCAGCAACAATTAATAAACCACCAAAAATAAAGGTTATGATAATTGATATGCGAGTAAGCATTTTATCACTAAATTTAGTATTTGGTCTCATCGTTAAGAACAGATCTTTAATAATTACTGATGAAACTTGTAATAATTGTGCATTAATGGTGGACATAGTTGCTGATAATGGTGCTGCCAAAAAAATTCCTGCGGCTAAAGGTGGTAAAACCTTTATAATTAATGTTGGCACAATTTGGTCTGGAATAGTTAAATCACTTATTATTGCTCTTCCAAAGACGCCAGACAGATGCATAGTTAACATGATGACTATCATAACAGCAGTACCAATAATAATGCCTTGATGAACAGCCTTACTATCTTTATAAGCCATACAACGAACAGCGGTATGAGGTAAACCAACAACCCCAAAACAGACTAAAACCCAAAATGATGCCATAAATGGGACGTCCATAAAATTGTTAGGGCCTTGAGGTGTTAATAAAGCAGGATCGATCTGATTTAAACGATCAACTATATTGGTAATGCCACCGCCAGCATAAATAGTGGCAACTAATAACAAAATGGCGCCAATAATCATTACCAACCCTTGAAATGCATCATTTAATATGCTGGCTCTAAATCCGCCAAAAGCTGTGTAAATTACTGTACCAATACCAAAAATAAGTAATCCTATATCATAGGGAATACCTACAGATGATTGTAATAATCGGGCTCCACCGACAAATTGTACGGTCATAGCACCAATAAAAGCCGCAATAAGAGCAATACTGGCAAAGCATACAATTAGTTTGCTTTTATAATGAGAATAGAGCATATCACTTAGCGTTATTGCATTATATTTACGTGCTAAAATGGCGAATTTTTTACCGAGAATACCAAGTGATAATAATACGGTTGGAACTTGAATCATCGACAACAGAACCCAACCGAGACCATATTTATAAGCAGCACCTGGACCACCAATAAAAGAACTGGCACTAATATACGTTGCAGCTAAAGTCATTGCCAGTAAAAAACCGCCCATAGTCCGATTACCAATAAAATAATCAGTAAATTGGTTTGCTTTTTTTCGTTTTGCATATGCATAAATTGATAATGCAAATACAAATATAAGATAAATAACAAGAGGGAGAATAATATCTAATTGCACGGTTTAATGGCCTATTCTAGTGGAATATTTTTAAATTGCTTTTTTACTATAACAAAACACAACAAGATAAAACCCAATGGTACAAATATACAGGATAGTTCAAACCATAATGGTAACCCCAAAAATCCGGTTTGATTTTTGACAGTATATGCACTAATTACCCATGCAGCGAAGTAAATGATAGTCAGTAGCAATGAAAGTTTTGCTTCTTTATTAGCTTGCTTGTAACGAGTATCCATATTAAATAAATGGTTAAGTTATTTAAGGTGGCTTAGAGTAAAAGAAAGTAGTTAACTTAGCAAGCATATTGCAATTTATGCAACATAATATTCTAAATATATCAATTTCCGCAATTATACTTTTACGGTATAGTGCATACAACTTAATTATCAGAAATTCAACTCATGGAGAGAATAATGTCAAATTATTTTAATACACTAAATTTACGCGAAAAATTAGAACAATTAGGTCAATGTCGTTTTATGGCGCGTGATGAATTTGCATCAGAAGCTAATTTTTTAAAAGGTAAAAAAATTGTCATCGTAGGTTGTGGTGCACAAGGTCTTAACCAAGGGCTAAATATGCGTGATTCTGGTTTAGATATTGCTTATGCATTACGTAAAGAAGCTATTGATGAAAAAAGAGCATCATGGAAAAAAGCTACTGAAAATGGTTTTAAAGTAGGAACTTATGAAGAATTAATTCCAACAGCTGATTTGGTTATCAACCTTACTCCAGACAAACAACATTCTGCTGTGGTACAAGCTGTACAACCATTAATGAAAAAAGATGCGGCATTAGGTTATTCACATGGTTTTAATATTGTTGAAGTTGGTGAAAAAATCCGATCAGATATTACTGTAGTTATGGTTGCACCAAAATGTCCAGGAACAGAAGTTCGTGAAGAGTATAAACGTGGATTTGGTGTGCCGACCTTGATCGCGGTGCATCCAGAAAACGATCCGAAAGGCGAAGGTTTAGCAATTGCTAAAGCATGGGCGGCTGCGACAGGTGGTCATCGTGCCGGTGTGCTACAATCTTCTTTTGTTGCTGAAGTTAAATCAGATCTAATGGGTGAACAAACCATTTTATGTGGTATGTTACAAACAGGATCATTACTTTGCTTTGATAAATTGGTCGCTGATGGTGTTGATCCAGCATATGCGTGTAAATTATTGCAATTTGGTTGGGAAACGATCACCGAAGCATTAAAACAAGGTGGTATTACCTTAATGATGGATCGTTTATCAAATCCTGCTAAATTACGAGCTAATGCATTAGCGAAAGAATTAAAAGTGATCATGACCGATCTTTATCGTAAACATATGGATGATATCATTTCAGGCGAGTTTTCATCTACTATGATGAAAGATTGGGCTAACGATGATGTTAACTTATTGAAATGGCGTAAAGAAACTGGCGAAACTGCATTTGAAAAAGCGGCAGAATATCAAGGTAAAATTGATGAACAAGCTTATTTCGATCAAGGTGTTGTAATGGTTGCTATGGTGAAAGCTGGTGTTGAATTAGCATTTGAAACTATGCTTGAGTCTGGTATTTTACCTGAATCAGCTTATTATGAATCACTACACGAATTACCACTTATCGCAAATACTATTGCCCGTAAACGTCTATATGAAATGAATGTTGTTATTTCAGACACCGCGGAATATGGTAACTATTTATTTGCCAATGCTGCCGTACCATTATTAAAAGAGAAATTTATGCCAATGTTACAAGCTGGTGATTTAGGAAAAGCAATTCCTGAAGGTAGTGTTGATAATGCGCAATTACGTGATGTTAATGAAGCTATTCGTCATCATCCAATTGAAGTTATTGGACGTAAACTTCGTAGCTATATGACTGATATGAAACGTATTAATGTTGCTAGTTAATTATTAATAACTGGTTATAAAAAGGTGCTGAATAGCACTTTTTTTCTGTCAAAAATTTGTTAGATAAAATTGTAAGTATTAGCTATTTTCATAGATGCTAGATTTGATCTAAAAGGATTTCAAATAGCTAAATTTAGATCTAACTTAGATCATTTTGATCTTTAATAAATTATAATAAAACTATTAAAAATTAGATAATTAAAATTTTCTTATTTTATTTGTTATTTATTTTTTATGTAATTTATGGTATATTTTGTTCAATTTTAATTCGATTTGTAAGGATGACATTTCAATGAAAATAGCTTTTCGACCAACAGATAGCTGGCGTTGGTATTTTGATAATGAATATGATAGTCTAATGCTAGAAATTTCATCAGAAATGTTATTTCGTTGTAACTATGCAAGTAAAATATTAATACCAGATGTATTTAATGAATTCTCTTTTTCGGTTGATGATGCAGCTACATATTATCAATTTTATGATAGCTGCCAATCATTGATGTTAACTGACTCACAAAAAATAGAATTATCGATTAATGCAGTTGTTGCAGCAAAGTTTTTGAAACCACAAATGCCTAAAAGCTGGTATTTTTCTCAACAACCAATGTTATACCAGCCTAAAGTAGCAGATGTCGTTACTGTACATATGCAAGAATCAGGCCAAAAAGTATGTTTATTAGTAGTTGAAGCCGGTGAGAACGCTTCGCTTTGTATTATTGCTCAGCCAACATTTATAGCGATGAATAAAACTTTTTACTTTTCAGAAGCAATCAAAGTAATGAATAACAGATTAGCTTTAGTAAACTCACTAGTAAAAACAGGAAATTCAATGGATTCCGATAATGAGCTATCGGCATTAAAAGCTATTTCATAATTAACATTGTTTTATTCAAAATGAGTAGCAAGTTTCTACTCATTTATTAATCTATTCTTTTTTAACTTAACAATTCCATTTAATAAAATAATTTTACTTTCAATTTAATATCATTGAGAAAAGTTTAAATTGCTGCGTTTACTACGATTCAAAATTAGTCTCAGTTCAGCTGAGCTATGACCTTGTTTGGCTGCTTTTTCAAGTAAATCTACCCCTATTTCATACAATGTTGGATATTCAATAAACATCGAACCTACTTTGTACTGGGCCTCCATATCACCATTATCTAATGCACGTTGTAATTGAGGATCTTGTCTTAATATATTTAAAGCAATACAACTTCCCCATGTATATTCATCTTGTTCATCGAAACAGTATCTTTGATGCCAGTAAATTGCTTTGTCATAATTTTGAGTTACATAATCGCCTTTCATATACATTTCGGATAATGTTTGTTTAGATGAAAAACTACCCGCATTTGCAGCCGCTTCTAACCAATAAATTTTTTGATCAAGATTTGAATCATCGTCATACTTGAAAGCAATCTTTTCCATGATTTTAGGACTTTTAATATAATTCACATAGTTGATATAATTTTTCAATATTTCTGCATCTTTCTCGGAGGTAAAAAGCTCTGTTTTAGGATATAAATCAGCTATATGAAGGAATAATTGAGGATTGTTATCAGCAACATGTGAATAGAAATAAATTGCAGCTAAATACTTGTGGTGTGATTCACACCATTTGGCAATGGCAATGGCTATTTCAGGATCAAGTGTATCTTTATCAAATTTTTCTAATAAAGTGTAAAATTCTCGGTTTTCTGAAAGCTTGAACTGTAACTGATACATTTCACATGCTCGTGAAGACGCTAGTGAGCAAGCTTGATTAAAATACATCAAAGCTTTACTTAGCTTTACTTCGTTTACATAATATTTGCTCAAATAAAGTAGGGATTTTATATTGCCTCGTGAAGCTTTCTCATGAATATTTTCTAAGGTCTCTTTATCAATTATTTTGTTTTCATATTTATAATCTTTGTCACTAAAACTGTATTTATTATCTAATAAATCCTCAATTAGCTTTTCAATTTTAGCATAAGCAATAAAATAGGATAAAGATGGATCATCAATATCTTTTGCATTAGCAAATTGTTGCAATGCGCTTGTTGGATCTATCTGTGGAGCGGTAAGATACTCTTGCCCAATTAAAAATGATGCATATTGATTAACATTTATCTCATTATCTGTTTTTAAAAATTCAATTAAACTAATAACATAGCCGTATGGTATTTTATCTGAGTCTTTTAAATCTATTAATAATCTAACTGCGTTTAAATCACCATTCAGGATTGCTATTCGAATTAGTGATAATCCTTTATCCACTAATTTAGGTTTAATAAAATAATTTATGTCTGCATAATCTACTTTTTTACATCTATATGATAAGGAGTCATTATATTCTTTTTCCTCATCATATTCGTTATAGTAGATATCTTCGGTCAAAATAAAATTCTCCTTCCAACTAGACACCAACTCATTAATTTTGTAAAGTTTTTTACAATTTTTTAAGTTAAAATTATGTGCCAATTCGATATAATTCATACCTAATTGTGAAAGGGAACTGAGGTTTGTTGTATTTCCTTCATTTAGTTCTTTAAGAATTTTAGCTTCTTTTCCTTCCTTTATATCATCAAACACCATTTTATAATGATCCAAAGAAAATACAGCTGTAGAAAGTGAACAGAGAAATATAAATAAAAATAATTTTCTAAACATCCATGACAACCTTTTGTTTATCTTATGATTTTAATAAATTCCGCGTCCTGCAAGAAAAGTTATTCGTATTTTACTAATTCTATCGTGATATCCTCTTTTGGTATACAACTACATGCAAAAATATGTTTATTTTGTTTTATCGCTGATTGAGTTAATGGTTTTACATTCCCTGATTTTAATAATACTGAGCAGCGACCACATACTCCTGATCGACAAGAATTAGGTAGTGAGATATGATGTTGTTCGAGCTGTTCTAAAATTGTTTGCTGATTATTACCAACAATTTTTTTATCTTCGAATGTTATTGTACAAGGTTGAGAATCTTTTGTTACTTGTTTAGGGAAGTTTTTTATGTAATTTTTAGCAGGTTGCCGCTCAAGTATCTCAATTTTATCACCAATAAATACACTGCCATGATTGCGAGCAATCATATTCATGCCAAAATCGATTTTACCTTCAAAATCAGCTCTAAAGTAACCTAAAGTTCTTAAAGGTTCATTATTCGGTAATGTTTTGGCTGAATTGACATTGAAGGTGGTTAATACACAACGAGTACAAGGTTTAACGATATCAAAAATTACTTCGCCTATTTTAATCGTTTTCCAGCCATCTTCAGCAAACGGGAGAGCGCCATCAATAATAATATTGCCACGAAATTGTTGAATATCCAATGTTTCAGGACATTGTTGTTGTAGATAATTGAATGAAGCTTGATTTAATAATAAATAGGGATAACCATCGGCAAAACTTACCGGTACGTCTGGGTAGCGTTTAGTTCTTCTGGTTAGTTGTTTGCCTATCCAGCGCATTTGTACATCTTTTTCGAGAATATGACTAAAAAATTGATTAACTTTTATTGGTGCAATATGTGAGGTGAAGTGATTTCCCCAGACCTCTGTGGCTTCATTGCTTAATGAAAACTCATCAAAATCAATAATTATTGATTGGTTAGTTGGCAGTAAAACACTTATTTTATTATTTTGTATTGTGGTTTTAAGTTTTAAAAGTTTTGGATATTGTCTAGCCGTAATAAAGGTGCCATCTGGTTCACTTATCATCAAAACACGGTCATATTCAAAACCACCATCAATACTATTGGCTGCTGTTAATGCAATACCTTGCATCGATTTAATGGGATAGATAAATAGTTGGTTAACGGCAATCATGCAGGCAAATATTCAATTAGTTTGCCAGAATTATATAGTTAATTATTGATAATTTATATATATAGTGCAAATAAATTCTCCGTCAAAATGCGTTATAATCGTCTCTCAATAATATTTTGTATAGGGTGATACTCAGCTTTTATAAAAGAAGTATTATGTTCACAAGGGGTATCATCCTCAAGATAAGTAACCTCTTCAAGTTTTAATAGTGCAGTATTTTTAACTATATTTAATGAATCCTCTATATTTTCATCATCAACATTCACAGCCATAATATTTTGAATTCGTTTTTTTACTTTTTTTCCTGTGATCTCTTCAATATAACCAAATTTTGATATCTCTAATTGACTAAACTCAAACTGATCAAATAAATTAGCGGGTATTAATGTAAATTCGATCGATACAGGGATATCATCAAAGAACATTAGTCTTACAATTTTATAAACAAAATCGCTTCTTTTTAATTTAAGTAAACTGGCCAATTCTTCACTTGGAACGGGAATTATACTTGCTGAAAGTACTTTTCTAGATCCCTTATAACCTTGTTTTTTAGCTTGATAATCGAAATGTGAAATAACACTAAATTTACCGGTTAAATTAATATTGCGTTCGAATGAACCAACATGTAATCCTGATTTTCTAACACGGTAAACTAATCCTTCATCTAATAAATGTCTTGTCGCTTCTCTAACGGTAGTTCGAGTTACATCCAAAATCTTTGCAATGTTGACTTCGGTATCAATTTTTTCACCAGCAGATAGGTTTTTTTCTTCTATTAGATTAGTAATGTAATTGATAACTTTTAATTGTTTAGTTGTTACGTTACCACTCATTTTTATTCCTTAATTTTTCTCTTGATCACCATTTTCATTCAAATAAACACAGATGGCAACATTTTGACTCTAAATTAAATATCACAGTAAACTTAGTTAGAATATGTGTATTCATAAAAATTTAAAAATTAAAATGTGATTTACTTAACATTCTGAAAAAAAATATATATACATTATTTTTTAATAAAATATTATTTAATCGTTATTTATATGAGTAGTCATATTAAATATGCATATATATTTTAAATTGTAAGGAATTTTACTATGGATAAGAAAATATCATTAAGAGC
>NZ_NASN01000069.1:0-10527 GCF_002142015.1 Gilliamella sp. A7 | reverse complement strand
TCTTTAATTAGATGAATTTTATCTATTTTTATAAATATATTATTTATTTAAAATAAAAAATTTTGCAAAATTTATTTGAAAAAAAGACTAAAGTAGTTATACTCTGTTGCGCAATTATTTTGCAACTATTTCTTAAATACATATACAAATCATTCTGTGAATAGCAGATGCATTAATCTCCACCCCAACAATTGTTTAACTGAAATAAGATTTAATTTTTTAAATTAATTAAATTTAAACCTATTGATAAAATTTTGTAGCACTTTAATTTGTTGACGTAATAACAAGGTCATTAATATTGGAGGTTATGGATGGCAAGTATTTTGGTAACAGGTGGCAGTGGTTTTTTAGGATCAAATTTATGCATTAGACTAATTAATGATGGTAATTTTGTAATAAGTATTGATAATAATTATACCGGAAGAATGGAAAATTTAAATTCCATTATTGAACATCCCAATTTTTTATTTATTAAACAAGATGTTATTCAACCTTTAGTAATTGATAAGCAAATAGATCAAATTTATCATCTAGCTTGTCCCGCTTCTCCTCCAGCCTATCAAGGTAAAGCTGCAATCATGACTACGAAAACATGTGTTTATGGTGCAATAAATCTTTTGGAATTGGCAAAAGAGAAAAATGCCAAAATTTTATTAGCTTCAACTTCAGAAGTTTATGGTGATCCTTTAGTGCATCCTCAAGTTGAAAATTATCGTGGAAATGTTAATCCTAATGGTGTAAGAGCTTGTTATGATGAAGGTAAACGTTGCGCTGAAAGTTTATTTTTTGACTATTATCGTGAAGAAAATGTCAGAATTAAAGTAATACGCATTTTTAATACATATGGGCCGAAAATGGATCCAAAAGATGGTCGTGTTATTAGTAATTTTATCTGTCAAGCTTTAAGAGGTAAGGATATTACTATTTATGGCGAAGGAAATCAAACTCGATCTTTTTGTTACGTGGATGATCTCATTGATGTGATGATAAAAATGATGAATAGTCATGATGATTTTGTCGGACCTGTAAATATAGGAAATCCAGAGGAATTTACGATAAAAGAACTCGCCGAAAAGGTAATAGCAAAAATTGGAGGGAATTCAAAGATTGTATATTGTGATTTGCCTAAGGATGATCCTGCACAACGAAAACCAGACATAACACTTGCAAAAAATAAATTATTCTGGGAACCACAGATTAATTTGAATATTGGTCTAGAAAAAACAATAGATTACTTCCAATCTGAATTATTCACAGAGGACAATAGCTATGAAGATTAGTATTATTGGAACTGGTTATGTTGGTTTACCTACAGGGGTTGGATTGGCTGAATTAGGTCATCAAGTGATTTGTATTGATAGAGAAATTTCTAAAATAAATCGATTAAAAGAAGGTGAAATAACATTATTTGAAGATGGCCTAGAAGAGCTTTTGAAAAAAAATTTAGCGAAAGGGAATATCTCATTTACAAACTCTATGAAAGAAGGCATTACAGGTGCAGATATCGTGCTTATTGCTGTTGGAACCCCTCCTCATCCGGAAACAAAAGAAGCTGACATGAAATATGTTCATGCTGCCGCTACTGAGCTCGCACAATATCTAAATAAATATACCGTTATTGCTACAAAATCGACTGTTCCGGTTGGCACTGGTGATGATATTGAAATATTAATTTCTAAAACAAATCCGCACGCAAAATTTGATGTTGTATCTTTACCTGAGTTTTTGAGAGAGGGTTTTGCTGTTTATGATTTTTTCAATCCTGATCGCATTATAATAGGAACTGATTCAGATTCTGCTAAGAATGTACTTACTGAATTATATAAACCGTTTGCAGAAAAATCCAAAATTTTATTTGTGAAGCGAAGATCAAGTGAAACAATAAAATATGCTTCAAATGCTTTCTTAGCGTTGAAAATACACTATATTAATGAAATGGCTGATTTTTGTGAAAAGGCTAATGCAGATATTGATGAAGTTGCAAAAGGAATGGGATTAGATTCTCGTATTGGTAATAAGTTTTTAAATCCCGGCCCGGGTTATGGTGGTAGTTGTTTTCCTAAGGATACCTATGCAATGCATTTTATGGCTAAACAAAATGGTGTAGAACTTACACTTATTGACGCAGCCATAAAAGGTAATGAAAAAAGGAAACAGAATATTGCAAAAAAAATAATATCAAAAATTAATCATATCTATGCTCCGAAAATTGCTATTTTAGGATTAACTTTTAAGGGTGGAACAGATGATTGCCGAGAAAGTCCTGCAATGGAAATTATTGCTGAATTATTGAAGTATGAATTGAAGATTACAGCATATGATCCTAAAGGAATGAAAAATGCTAATGAGCTTCTTGGTGATAAAATAGATTATGCCGATAATATGTATTCTGTTGCTAATGATGCTGATATTTTAGTCATCCTCACTGAGTGGGAAGATTTTAAAAGTTGTGATTTACATAAAATTATGGTGCATATGAGACATAAAAATATTTTTGATACACGCAACATTTTGAATTCAGAACTAGTTAAAAAAATTGGCTTTTCATATGAGAGAATAGGCCAATAAATCAAAAGAATATTAACTATAAGTAGGTAAAATTTATAGTTAAAAATAACAATCATTCAATATTTAATAATATGAGGCCATAATGTCATTAGATATCTCAATTATTGTACCTGTGTACAATTGTGATAAATATTTAGTACGAAGTATAGATAGTTTATTAAATCAAACTATAAGTAATATTGAAATCATTTGTATTGATGATGGTTCTACTGATGAATCATTTAAAATTTTAAAAGATTATGCTAGTAAACATTCACATATTATTTTATTACGTCAAGAGAATAAAGGCCCTGCAATTGCTAGAAATCGAGGATTAGCGATTGCACAAGGTGAATACATAATGTTTTGTGATAGTGATGATTGGTATGAACCTGATATGTGTGAAAAAATGTTACAAACTATTAGACTAAAAGATGTTGATATGGTTATGTGTGATTGTAATATAGTTAAGGAGGATGAATCGTATAAGGTACGTGATGATGATATAATTTATCATAAGCTAAATACTTTTGGATATCATACACTTACAGTTGAACTTAAACATAAAATTAATAGTGTACTTTGGAATAAGATTTTCAAAAAAAGCATTCTTGATAAGAATAATATTGATTTTCCTTCAGGTCATTATCATGATGATATGGCATTTATTTTGCAATATCTTTGCTCATCCAAAAATATATATGGTATTGATTTTAAACTATATAATTATGTGTTTAGAAGTAATTCTATAATGCATAAGACTTATTTTTCAGTCAATGATGATAAAAAGTTGTTTGATGTTATTGATGCTTTAAAATATTTTTATATTAAATTACTTGAAAATAATAATTTTCTTATTAATAAAAAACTTTTTATGTATAAATTAACATCTATGATGCAATGGGTAATGTTGAAATGCGCAAATAAGGATCAAATGGATCGTTTCATAGATTATTGCAATGAAAAATTAATTTTCGATTTGGATTTAAATATTTTTCAAGAATGTGATGAACGTTATTATTTAAATATGTCCAAAGATAAAAATTATAAATTTTTTGCTCAGTTATATAATATAAAAGAAAAAAATAAAGATAATGATCAAGAGAATAAGACAAATAATCCTTCTCTTAATAAAAAGATTAGGGAAATATTTAAGTTTATTGATTTAACTATTAGAAAAATATTAGTTATTTTTCGCAGTTATTTGCTTTTTCCATATTATTTATATCGAATTTATAAAAAATTATAAAATTAATAAATTATTTATGAATAAATTCTAAATAGCACTTTAAAAAATTAAGTGCTATTGTTTCGCATTGATTTTTTAGTAAAAATATTATTTATTAATAACCTTTTTATTTCGTTAATTTCTTATAAATCCTCTTTATCTAATAGATTAGCGACTAATAAGAATTTATAGTATAATCCTAGCTATTTTCTAATGTATATACAGTTGATTATGTCAAAAAAATTTAGCTCATTACGAGCATTGATTCAACTATGGCCATTCGTAAAACCTTTCAAAAAAGCTTTATTTATTGCAGTACTAGGGCTTTTATTAAATGCTGTTACAGATTCGGCTTTAATATCTTTGACTAAACCACTACTTGATAATGGTTTAATGGATAAAAATTATTCTTTATTGATTATTATTGCTATTTCGATCATAGGTTTAATTGCATTAAGAGGCGTATCGAATTATGCCTCTACATATTGTCTATCTTGGTTATCAGGAAAAGTTATAACTAAATTTAGACAAATGGTATTTGATCATCTTGTAAAGTGTCCAGTAAGTTTTCATGATAAACAAACTGTCGGTGATCTTGTATCTATTATAACTTATAACACACAAATGTTATCTAAAGCTTCTTCTGATGCCTTAATTATTTTGGTTCGAGAAATAACTTATGCCATTGGGTTATGTGTTGTTATGTTTTATGGTAATTGGAAGTTAGCATTGGTATTAATTATACTGGTACCATTTATTATTTGGGTTGCTCAATTTATTGCTAAGAAATTTAGAAAAAAATTGATGTCCATGCAAAAAGGAATGGGCGAAATTACCACTGCTGCTGATGAAATGTTGAAAGGGCACAAAGATGTTTTAGTTTTTAATGCTAAAGAATTTGAAAAAAACAATTTTAACAAAATTACCAATATATTTAGATGTGATATGTTAAAAATAGAATTAATATCACGATTATCAACTCCTATTGTGCAAATGATTGCAACTTTTGGTTTAGGGTTTATATTATTTTTAGTTGCAAGTCAAAGTTTAGATATTACGCCAGGTTCTTTTACAGTTGTTTTTTCTGCTATGATTGCAGTAATGCGACCTTTAAGAGAATTGACAAGTTTACATGTTGAATTACAAAAAGGTGCTGTTGCATGCGAATCTTTATTTGGACTTTTAGACACACCGCTTGAAGTTGATAGTGGTAAAATTGTAGCTAAAAATGTTAAAGGAAATATTGAGTTTAAAGACGTAACCTATCAATATCCATCAGGCAATAAGCCTATACTTAATGATATTAATTTCAGAATCGAGGCTGGCCAAACGATTGCTTTAGTTGGTAGATCAGGAGCAGGTAAGTCAACTATTGCAAGTTTAATTCCTAGATTCTATGATTTAGAAAAAGGCCAAATCTTCATTGATGATATTAATATTAAAGATTATACATTAAAGTCTTTACGTAACCAAATCGGATATGTTTCTCAAAGAGTGCATTTATTTAATGGAACAATTGCAGATAACATTGTTTACGGTGAGAGAGGGTTGCATAGCCAAGAAGAGATTATCAATGCTGCTAAATTAGCTAATGCTATGGAATTTATAGATAAATTAGATAAAGGAATTGATACCGAAATTGGCGATAATGGTGTTTTATTATCAGGAGGACAACGACAGCGTATTGCAATTGCAAGAGTACTATTACGTAATAATCCTATTTTAATTTTGGATGAAGCCACATCAGCACTTGATAATGAATCAGAACGGCTTGTGCAAGAAGCTATAGAATTGTTACAAAAGAATAGAACTTCAATCATTATTGCTCATCGATTATCTACAATTGAAAAAGCAGATCGTATTTTAGTGATTGATAATGGAAGAATTATTGAAGATGGAAATCATCAAACACTTATTGGGCTGGATGGTATTTATGCATTAATGCATAAAATGCAATTTAATTCATAAGAAAATTAATTTATTAAATAAATAATAATATGAGTAATAATAAACATAAAACCTTTAATCAAGATATATCAACTTGGCGAACTTTTTTAAAACTATGGCCATATATTACACAGCATAAGTTTGTGCTGTTCCTATCAATAATATTATTAATAGTTAGTGCATTCGCGGATACTTCATTGATTGGTTTATTGCGTCCTTTACTAGATTTAGGTTTTTCTATGAATGACCAAAAGTTTCTATATATGGCGCCTTTATATATATTTGGTTTAGTGTTAATTAGAGGAATGGCTAATTATGGCTATTCAGTTTTATTAGCATTTATTTCCGGTAAAATCATAATGCGTATTCGTCAGCGACTCTTTGCTCATTATGTTGATGCTCCTGTTACCTTCTTTGACAGGTCATCAACAGGAAGATTATTATCGCAAATTACATACGATACAGACCAAGTTGCCGCTTCTTCTTCTGATGCCTTAATTACTATTATTCGTGAATCAGCATTTATTTGTGGGCTATTTTATACAATGTTTTCCAATAGCTGGCAACTATCATTATCTTTAATCATAGTTACTCCTATTGTAATAGCATTGATAACTTTTATTTCCGTCAAATTTAGAAAACTAGCGAAAAGTATGCAAAATTCAATGGGCAATGTCACTATGTCAGTAGAGCAAATGTTAAAAGGACATAGAGAGATTATTGTTTTTGGTGCTCAAGAAGAAGAATCTAAAAATTTTGAGAAAGTAAATAACAAATTTCGTCGAGATGGTATGCGACTAGTTTCAGTTTCGGCATTATCTACACCAATCATTCAATCTGTTATTTCGTTAGCTATTGCTTTTGTACTGCTAACGGCAAGTGATCCAAATTTAAACATTACACCAGGAGAGTTTACTGTTGTTTTTTCATCGTTAGTTGCTTTAATGCAACCTATCAAGAATTTAACCAGTGTTAATGCAAATTTTCAAAAAGGTATGGCTGCATGTCAAACATTATTTTCAATTTTTGAACAACCTCTTGAGGTTGATAAAGGTATTATTAATGTTGATCGTGTACAAGGAAATATCTCATTTAAGAATGTTTCTTTCGGTTATGAAACTAGACAAGAGTTAGCTATAAAGAATATTAGTTTCTCTGTACCTGCTGGAAAAATGGTTGCATTAGTAGGGCGATCAGGATCTGGTAAATCAACAATAGCTAGCTTGATTACTCGATTTTACGATGTTTCACAAGGAGAAATTTTAATTGATGGTGATGACATTCGTAACTTTACACTGTATTGTTTACGTAATCAAATAGGTTTAGTATCCCAAAATGTTCATTTATTTAATGACACAATAGCTAATAACATAGCTTATGGTCGAATTGGTGAGTATTCTCGTGAACAAATTCAAGAAGCAGCTAAAAAAGCTAATGCATACGATTTTATTATGCAATGTGAACATGGCTTTGATACTAGGGTAGGTGAAAGTGGAATACTATTATCCGGTGGGCAAAGACAAAGAATTGCAATTGCGCGTGCACTTTTACGTGATAATCCAATTTTAATTTTGGATGAAGCGACATCAGCATTAGATACAGAATCAGAACATGCAATACAAAAGGCTCTGAATGATTTGCAGAAGGGAAGAACATCTATTGTTATTGCACATAGATTATCAACTATCGAAAATGCTGATAATATATTAGTTATTGATTCTGGAGAAATAGTTGAAAATGGAACACATAACGAATTGCTCCAAAAAAATGGCATTTATGCAAAATTATATCAGGCAAATCAATTTTAGTTTATTCAATATTATAATTTTAAGGATTGAGTGAATTAAGGAATATAAGGTGTACAATGAGTATAAGCAGGATTGTTATAGATTGTGTTAATCTATTTGTAAAAGACAGAAAAAAGAAGTATTTTTTAAAGAAAAAATATGGTAGTAATCCTCCTTATATTTTGACGAGAAAAAAAGCCAAAGTTTATAAAGATATTTATATTCCAATTTATAAACATAACGTTCAATTATGCCCGGTTGAACCTGAAATTTATAATAAAAAAGGGGAGAGATTAAGAGTTATTTTTTTAAGGGATCACTATAAGCCAAATGCCTCTGCGCAAACAAGTAATTTAATATATTGGGATAAATATAATTTTGAACTGCCCCTACATCTTTATACTCATGGGCGAATGTTGGAAACGATGGGCTCTCCAACCAGCCGTTTTGGTGCTTTAATTGAGACGAAAGGTATTAAACCAGATAGTTATGAAATCTTTTCAAAATATCAAGGATTAGAAAAAGATTTTGATTTAATATTCACTTATGATGAAAAAATTCTAAATGATATACCAAATGCTCGATTTGTGCCTTTTTGTGCTGATATAAAACTTTTTGCCAGTGATTTTGTTTTGTTACCGAGCTTAGATGAAATATTTCAACAAAATTTATTTTATGAAAAATGTAAAAGCATCTCTATGTTATCATCGAATAAAAAATTATGTGATCTACATTTAAAAAGAATTCTAACGGCGAATAAATTAAAAAATAATCCTAATGTTGATACTTATGGCACATTTGATGGTGGCCAATTTATTGACCCGTATGAAACATTACGTGATTACCGTTATTCGATTGTTTTTGAGAATGAAATATCGCCTTATTGTTTTACTGAAAAATTAACTAACTGTTTCGCAACTCAAACCATCCCTATTTATATTGGGGCAAGTAAAATAGGGCAATTTTTTGACGAGGACGGTATTATAAGGATTAGTGAAAATGAAATTGATAATATAGAAAATATTATCAAACAATGCAGCGAAGATGATTATACCTCCAGAAAAGATGCAATAATGAAAAATTTTTTAGCAGTTCAGAAATTCAGCAATAATGAGGATTACATGTATAAAAATTACATAAAGAATCAGTTTTAATTTGCTTATATCAAATTAGAAAATTATTTTTAGCTAACTGAGTATTTATTTTTTAATGAACTATTAACTTATTCAATAATATGGAATTGGTAATGATCGATATAAATGGGTGTGTTGAAGATAAAAAAGTTATCGCTTTCAATGATAAAGAAATTGATAATCCATTACATATTTTACTTTGTTTTGATGATAATTATGCTTTTCCCGCTGGCGTTAATATGTATTCTATTATTCATAATAATCCAAACAGAGGATTACATTTCCATTTATTTATGCAAAATGTAAGTGCTGAAAATCAATCTAAAATAGCTGAGCTATCATCAAATCTTGTTTCAATTACTCAATATTCAATTAATGATAAATTTAGAATTCATTCAAATAATACAAAATCTTTTCCTATTTCGGCGTGCTTACGAATTATTGCACCTTTAATTATATCCCAAAATGTTAACAAATTACTTTATATCGATAGTGACACAATTTGTCTATCTTCGTTAGATGAACTTTTTAATACAGATCTTAATGATAAAATTATTGCAGCCGTAGCTGATGTTGAGAATACTCAAGTTTCTCAGTGCAAAAAATTTCAATTAGAATATGGTAGTTATTTTAATTCAGGAGTTATTTTATATAATCTTGAAAATTGGAATGAAGCTAATATAACTGAACTGTCACTTAATTTGTTAAATGAAGGAATTGAGTATAAATTTCCAGATCAAGATGTATTAAATATTTTATTAAAAAATAAAATTTATTTTCTACCAGAAAGATTTAATTGTTTAACATTATTAACAGCGCAAGGTTTTGAAGATCAAAAAAAAGCCGAAATGGGAGCGGCTATTATACATTATACTTCGGGAAGTAAACCTTGGTTCAAACTGTATTTAACTCCGATCTATAAAAAATATATAGATGATTCACCATGGAAAAATACAAAACTGTTATTAGCTAACAATCACTCCCCATCTACAACACGACGTTATTCAAAATATTTATCACGGAAGCATAAATATTTTCGTTCTTTTTTTTATTATATGTTATATCTAAAACATAAATTTTTAAAAGTATAGTTTATTAATAATATTTTTTAGCTAATTGTGATTAAGGTTTATATGAACAATACCCCACTTATATCTGTTATTATTCCGGCATACAATACAATAGATGTTATTGAAGAAACGTTGAAATCAATAGAGGCTCAAACCTATCAAAATTACCAAATTATTATTATAAATGATGGGTCTACAGATGGGACAGGAGAATTCATTGACAATTATTGTAAAAATAATAATAAAGCAATAGCTTTTCATCAAGATAATTATGGAGTGTCAATTACTCGTAATAAAGGTATTAATTGTGCAGCAGGAGAGTTTGTTTGTTTTTTAGATAGTGATGATACTTATGCAACGACTTTTTTAGAGAAAATGTTAAGTCGCCAGCAACAAACAAATTCTAATATAGTTTATTGTAGTTTTAATCGCATTAAAAAAAATAATATTGTTAAAGAAATATTGCCTTTTAAAGAAGGGAATATCCTTAAAAGTTTTATTGAGAAAAGCTTCCATTTCTCCGGGATACTTTTTAAGCGTTCTTTTTTGCTTCGGAATAATATTTATTTTGATGATGATCTTAAAATTTGTGAAGATATCTTTTTTACTATCAAAGCAATAAGTCAAACTGAAGCTTATGCAGTTAGAGAGCAGTTGTTTAACTATTTTTATAGAAATCAATCTGTTACTAATTCAATTTATAGTACTGAATTATATAAGAGTGATATTAAAACATGGTCGCGAATTCAATCTTATTTAAGAGAGAATTATGATAAAGAAGATAAACAAGATATCATCGAACTAGTTTATTTCAT
>NZ_NASN01000068.1:0-10630 GCF_002142015.1 Gilliamella sp. A7 | reverse complement strand
TGTTTAAATAGCAGAAATAGATTAAATTATAAAATTTGTTTTAATTTATGGCTGACCTTATATCGACCAAAACCTGAGATTTTTGTTAAGAAAGCATCCAATGCATCATTTTCAAAACAGCTAACAATCATATAACAACCGTCACCTGTAATCTTATAAAACTCAGAAACTTCATTAACAGATTTTACTAATTTTTCAAAAGATTCAAATTGATTTGAGTTCATGTAAATAGTGATAAATTGTAATTGATGTTTTGGTTCTTTAATTGTGAACTGTTCTATAATATGACTATTTAGCAACTCTTGTACACGTTGCCCCACAGCTTGACTTGATAAGAATACCTTCTCGCCGATCTCGCGCCACGATTGCCGACTATTTTGTCTTAATTCATTTAAGATAGCGTGATCTTTTTTATCCATATTTTCAATTTGAAAGCAAACCGAAATTTATTACTTCAATTCGCTATGTTAATTAAAGGTAGTTGATAGCAAGATAATAACACAGTTTTTATAGAGGAGAGCTATATGACTCAAGCATTAATGATTATCGATGTGCAAAATGACTACTTTGCCGATGGGAAATATCCCTTAAACAATACCGTTCAAACATTAAAAAATACGTTAAAATTACAAAAATATTTTCGGCAAAAGCAGTTACCCATTATCTATATACAGCATATAAACCAAGATGATAATGCTATTTTCTTTGTTAAAAATAGTCATGGTTGTCAGTTACATCCTAAATTACTTCCTATTCAAGAACATAATGAATTTGTGATTGAAAAGGCTTATCCGAATAGTTTTTATCAAACACAATTACAGCAGAAGTTAAAGCAAGCAGAAATAACCCAGCTGGTCATTTGTGGCATGATGAGTCATATGTGTGTTGATTCTACAACTCGTTGTGCATATGAACTCAATTACCAACCAATTTTAATTCATGATGCTTGTACTACCCGTGATCTTGAATTTAACGGTAATATTATTTCATCGTCAGATGTTCATAATAGCTTTATGTCGGCATTGATGCGATTTGCAACAGTAATGAATATTGAATCATTCATTGAAACAAATTAATAAGTTAAAATACTTTTTCTTAATTTTTGAGGATTAATAAAAAATCCTCATTTTTTGACATAAATATTTATCCGTGATAATCCTAACTGAAAGGAATTTTGTTATAGCTAGTTTTATAAATTGGATTTTATATGGAGCATCCAGCTAATTATAGTGATAGTTACATTTTTGTCTGGCTATATATGGTTCCACTTTTTTGAGGCTTTTATGCGTTTTCAGTGGTTATTTGGTTAATCTTTTGCTTTATGTATTCTTGCAAGTCTTTTTTAAAAAGGATTGTATTCGTTTTCGAATATTTTAGGTATCAATTCAAACTTTTGATCTTAGCCGATTATTTGTGTCAATTAGTACCGTTTGCTTCGTTTGCCTGTTGCTGGTCATAGAGAAAGAGAGATAGAAATATTTTGCGAGGAATTACATGAAACAAAGAGAAATAAGAGCAGTATTTGATGAAGAAACAATAACAGTTTATCAAGCATACAGGAAAGAGATAGCTTTATCGGCAATAAAAGCTCAAACATTTGTGCCACCATTCAAAATAGAGAGAATGACATGGATTAAACCTTCTTTTCTCTGGATGATGTATCGATCAGGATGGGCACAAAAAGAGGGGCAAGAACATATTTTAGCTATTAAATTAAAACGCGAAGGTTTTGAATGGGCTTTAAAACAGGCATGTTTATCCACTTTCAACAATTCTGTTTACCGTAATCATTCAATTTGGCAAGAACAATTAAGCAAAACTCCTGTACGTGTACAATGGGACCCAGAAAAAAATATTCGACTTGAAAATTTGGATTTCAAATCTATACAAATTGGTTTAAAAAATGAAGCGATTAAAAAGTATGTTGAAGATTGGATTATTCAAATTGACGACATTACTGACTATGTAAAGTCAATTCATCAATTTATTATTAATAATCAAATAGAAAAAGCAAGCGAAATGCTGCCTATTGAAAAAATTTATCCTTTACCGGATTCAATAAAATGTATAATAAATGCTGATTGAAACTAATCAGTTTTCTAATTGTTATATTTTTTTAAGATTGAAATTATGCCATTTTTGATGGCAAGGAATACTTATAAGATAATTTAAGTTTGGTTTATATAGGAGTTTGTTGGTAAATAATGAATATTAAGTCAACTCATGAAATGTGCATCAAATATAAGTAAAATTTTAAAAAGTCATTTTTTTGTCATTAACATGAGCAAAATAAAATGACCAAATGATAAAAACTTCAATGAAAAATGACCTTGAATATGGATATAGATAATTGAATCGAGCATTATTTTATAGAAAATTTGGACTACCAGAACAAGTATTGACACTTGAATATTCAAATAAACCCTTTTTAAAAGAAAATTACATTAGAGTTCAAATGCTATATGCACCAATTAATGCCTCAGATCTTATTCCAATTACTGGCGCTTACCAGCATCGTATCACACTGCCGCAAATTGCTGGTTATGAAGGTGTCGGTAGAGTTATACAAGCTCCACTATCTTATCAACGTCTAATTGGAAAACGAGTTCTACCATTAAGGGGAGAAGGCACGTGGCAACATTTCGTTGACTCACCAGCAGAATTTGCTATTGAAGTTCCCGATTCAATTAGTGATATTACGGCTGCCAGAGCCTATATTAACCCAGTTGCAGCATGGTTAATGCTGAAACATTATTCGCCACAAGGAAAGCATATTTTAGTTACTGCCGCGGGATCGGATTGCGCAAAATTGTTATGTAACTGGGCAATAAAATTTGCAGCTTTATCTGTTACAGTTATCTGTCGTTCTGATAATCATGCTCAATATTATAATAAACATACAATTAAACATATAAAGCAAGATGATAAGCAAACTATCGAATATTTTGCCAGACAAGCTGATATTGTTTTTGATGCTGTTGGTGGTGAGCTTGCCGAAACAATTTTGGCGCATATGCCAGAGTCAAGTGAATTTGTCTCTTATGGTCTGCTTTCAGGTACTTTTTTTCAACCTAAAAAGCGATTACCAAAAGTTCATTGGTTTCATATTCGTCACTATTTAAAGCAAATAAGTCAAAATCAGTGGCTAAAGATGTTTGATGATATATGGCCCATACTAGATGCAAATGATTTAAATGTAGCAAATTTATTTGAATTTAATGATTGGCAAGCGGCGATAAAAAATTATAGACAACCCTATAGAAACAATAAACCATTATTAATATTTGATTAAACCATCGATGTTATAATAATTATTGATTAGGATGATTTAAATATTTATGCCATTTACCCAAGCCGCAAATTGTTACCACTTAGAACGCGATGTTTGATTGATTTTTTAATTATTGAATTAGAAAATTTACAATGGTAAAAAATAATAAATAAAATATTTACTTAATATAGGCAAGTAGATAATATTGGTTAAGTTTTAGAGCTTATTATTACTGTAAAATGCACTAAATTTGATTTAATTTAAAATAGTTGTCACAAGGAATATAAAATGGGTATATTTTCTCGTTTTTTTGGTAAAAAAACAGAATCAAAGCAGGTGAATAATTCGATTGTTCCAAATCCTGATATTGAAAGTGCTGTTAGCTTAAGTATTGTGTTTAGAGGTGCTCTTAATATTGATAACGATCAATTATTAACAAAACTTAAATCGATTGATCCAACTATAAAGGATATTCGATATGAAATACCATTTGGACAACTTGAAGAAGGTATGTGTATTTTAGTGAGTTGGGGTAAACATATTATTAGAGTATTTGGTCTCAATGCGCCTTATCCTAAAGCTGTATTAGAAGCATGTGTTACTCCAGCTAGTTATAGTCAAGAAATAAAACAACAAGTTTATGCAAGTGATAGTCATTTATTATTATATTATGTTGGCCATGAACAAGATGTTTTAGAGCAGTACTTAGCTTTAACTCTTTTAGCTGCATCCTTTGAACAATTTAATGCGTTAGCAGTAATTAATGAAGATGCTCATACTTCATTGCCAGTTAACTTTATTAATTCACTAGCTTCGGAAAAAGATGGTTTAACCACTTTAGGTGAATGTTTGCCTTTATTGTTTTGTGGTTTTGTTAAATATGAAATAGAAAATATTAAAGGGATTTGGATGCGCACTTATGGTGCTAATAAATTTGGTTTACCTAATTTTGCTGCATTAGCCAATAGTTATGAGGAAAGTGAGTATTATTTTGACATGTTTAGTAACATTTTAAATTATTTGCGACAAAGTCAAGCGACAATGAATCCTGGTGATACCATGGAAATGGGTGATAATCGTATGATGTCATTACGAGCGCCTCAAGAAGATGAATATTTCTTAAAAGATCAGGGTGATCTTTTAGTAATTGAAATTAATAACTAATTACAACTATTAAAGTTTTAGGAAAGGTAATAAATAATTAGCTCTACCTTTCCTAAATACCTAGCATTTTATTGTTGAATCGTTTGTGGATATTTCTTACCTGCTAAAACACTAAATCGTCCCGTATCTAATAATGCCAAACTAAAAGCGGTTAATGACATAAAAGCTGGATATTCCCAACCGCCACCAGGATTAGTAAATGACCAACCATTAGTCCAATGTACAATAGTTATTATTGCTAGCTGAAAAAAAGCAATCAGCGCTACTGCACGGGTTAAAATACCGAGTAGTAACAGTGCGCCGCCGCCAATTTCAAAAACGATAACGATATAAGAAAAAAAACCGGGAAAGCCAAGAGTATGAAAATACTCAGAAGTACCTTCTGGGGTAAGAACAAGTAGTTTGGTAAAACCATGGGCTAAAAACATCATACCTAAAGCAATTCGTAATACAAATGCAGCTACATCAGTTTGATATTCTTTCATTTTTGTTTTCCTATATTAAGTTAGCAAAATAACAATAATGAAACTCATAAAGATTTCTTACAAACGTTATTACTTTTTTAAAACATAGGATACAGCAATTAAGATTGTCTCACAGTTAACAATCAATAGTAAAGTAATAGACAATTATCATCAATTTTTATAACTGAAAATTAAGATGGTATAAGTATAATTTGCTTATGTTTGAGAATAGAAAAATAGCAGTGCGACGAGTCGTCGCACCGTTATTGCTTACTTATTGTTGGTGTCGAATAGACTTAAATCTTTCTGTTGTCTGAGTTAATGCTGTTTCTGTAGGTAAACGTTCCATTGAACTTGCGCCGTAAAAACCATTACAATCAGGACAATTTTGTAAAATATATTCTGCATCTTCAGGGGATGAAATAGGTCCGCCATGGCAAAGTATAATAATATCTGGACGAATCGCTTTAGCTGCTTTAGCCCATTGATTGATTAAAGGAACACAATCCGCAAGTTTTAATGCGGTTTGGGCGCCAATGCTACCACCGGTAGTTAAGCCCATATGTGGAACTAAAATATCCGCACCAGCTTTGGTCATATCAATAGCATCTTGCTCACTAAATACATATGGTGTAGTTAGCAGATCTTTTTCATGTGCTTTGCGAATCATCTCAACTTCTAACGCATAGCCCATACCTGTTTCTTCGAGGTTAGCTCTAAAATTACCATCAATTAAACCGACAGTTGGGAAGTTTTGTACGCCAGCAAATCCGGTAGCTTTAATCTGATCTAAAAACTGATCAAATTGACAGAAAGGATCGGTGCCATTTACGCCGGCTAAAACAGGAGTATGTTTTACAACCGGTAATACTTCTTTAGCCATATCCATAACAATTTCATTGGCATTGCCATAAGCTAATAAACCGGCTAGTGATCCGCGACCCGCCATACGATAACGGCCAGAATTGTAAATTACAATCAGATCAATACCACCAGCTTCTTCGCATTTCGCCGATAATCCTGTACCCGCTCCTCCACCGATGATTGGTTGACCTTTAGCAATCATATCATGGAATTTTTTTAATAATTGAGCACGTTTACTACTCATAATTTTCTCCATTACTTTATTTAATTATATTTTTAAATTCGTTAATAACTAAATTACAAAATTCAGGTGAATTAATATGATGCGAAGTTTTTATTAATCGTCGTTTTTCAGTTTGAATAAAGACTTTTTCAAACTCATCTATGAAAGCTTGATCTGCTTGCGGTGACCAAAAATCCCCATTTTCAATATCAAGTGCAGAAAAACCACTTTCAGGAATAATAAAAACGACTTCACCTTGACATTTATTTAATTTAGTCGCGATCCAATTTGCCATGATTTTATTCTCTTCTGGCGTGGTTCGCATTAAAGTAACTTGTGGATTATGAGGATAAAACAGACGATCTTGATATTTTTCAGGAATAGTATCCGGACTACCAAAATTAACCATATCAAGGGCGCCACATGATCCGATATATGGAACTTGGCTTCTTGCGATGGCTTCAAATCGGTCATCATCACAAGCAAGTACTCCATCAAATAAATGATCACAAACTTCAGTTGTAGTGATATCAAGTACACCTTTCAATAGATGGCTATCAGCTAATTTTTCCATTGCTTTACCGCCACTACCCGTTGCATGAAAAACTAAACAATCATATTTATCATTTAATTTTGCTGAAAGTGATTGAACACATGGGGTAGTAACTCCAAACATGGTTAATCCAATTGCTGGTTTATCTTCGACTTGTTCTTGAGTTTTAAATAGTACTGAACCAGCGATAGAATTAGCCGCATTGGCAAGTACTTTTCTAGATATAACATTTACGCCAGCAATATCTGTAACGGAATAGAGCATTGCAATATCGCTTGCACCAATATATCCCGATATATCGCCTGAAGCCATGGTCGAAACCATCAACTTTGGTACGCCAATAGGTAGCGCCTGCATAGCTGGCGTGATTAACGCTGTACCACCTGAACCGCCTAAACCGAGGATAGCATCAACATCATTTTGCGCTAATAAAAATTGTTTAAATGCATTAGCCATTGCAACGATAGCCTTTCCTCTATCAATATCAAAAACAGCTTTTTCACCATCGGTGTGATATTTAGCAACAGTACTAGCGCTAATATCGGCAATGTGATTAAAAGAATGTGGTTGCTTAGTGGAGATATCGACTATTTTACTTTCAACATTTCTTTTACTAAGTAAATGTTTGATGTAAACAATCTCTTCTCCTTTTGTGTCTAGTGTCGCGACCAAGTAAACCATGTTATGCGATGCCATTTATTTCTCCTTAAACAGATAAAATAGAATTCGATACTTCTTACTCAACTATCAGCGATTACTACTTTGCTAATTATAAGCTAAAAATGAGACTTTAGTCTCATTTTTTTAAATTTTTTTTAAAAATTTTTTTAATATTATAGTTATGTTAAAAAAAGTTGTATAATTTACAAAAGTTTACTAATTGGCAATAAATAAAATATGAATATAGATAGCTTAATGATTTCTAACAAATATTCTGGGGCCAAAAAAAGAACTTACGATCGTCTTATCGAAACTGCGATCGAGGCTTTAGAGCAGGGTGAGGAGTTATCTATCACCGAGTTATCAGATAGAGCTGGTATTTCTAGAGCAACTGCTTATCGTTATTTTCCAACTAAAACTGATTTAATATCTGCGGTTGTTGAGCGGTCACTTAGTCCGATATTTTTATGGCAATCAGATAAAGAAAATGTCGAAGATCGAATAAAGGATTTTTTAGCATTTGCGTTTCCACAAATGTTAAAACATGAAGGAACATTACGTGCAGCTTTAAGCCTTTCTTTGAAACAATGGGCAAATGAACGTTCACAACTTACAGAAAAGACCAAAAAACTTGTGCGAGGCAATCGTAAGGAAATTCTTTCCAATCTATTACAACCACTCAAAGAGCAGTTATCAGATGAGCTTTTTGATAAAGTCATCTACTCAATTTCAATCATATATGGTTCTGAAATATTCATGGTATTAAAAGATATTTGGAACTTTGATAATGAGCAAGTGATCGATCTTTCACAATGGATTGTTAAAGCTATTATTAATCAAGCTAAACAAGAAGCACGAGATGAATTGATTATCGAACCTTGATTACAGCTAAATTAACCAACTTTTTTAACTACATTATAACCTATAATTTTAACTAAAAAATTAATTTGTATTTAAAATACAGAAAGTTAAGTTATAAAATTCTAATCTATCTATCAAGTAAAAATAAGTTTAATACAATCTAATGCATAATTTACCGCTTTTTTGTATCTATATTTAAACTCGTATCAATTTAATCTTAACTAAGTAATAAGTGCAGTGTTTTATTAGGTCCGTTTAAAAACATTTTTAACTGCAGTATTTAATTCATCAATAACTTCAAAATTTTGTAGAGCGATCCGCCATGATTTTCTCAAATTAGAAGTAATATCATATTGCCAACCTTTTGATCGAGGTACTGTTATTCGAGGGGTGAAAAGTGATTAATAATTTAATCTGCTATTTATAAACTTTATAGATGCTTGCTTATACTTTCGCTGCAGTTAAAACTTTAGTTTATTACATGATTTAAAGTTAATGATAGAACACTAAATAAAAAAGACACTACTATATTAAATAGTGTCTTTTTATAATAACTGATGTTAATAAAGAAAATAATTAAATTTTATGCCAAATACTCTTTATATTTGAAAGGTTAATTTTCAAATCAGTGGTATTTAACAGCTTGCTGACTTTGTTCATCGTGAACTAAGAATAAACAAGTATCGCTGGTTAAAACAGCTTGTTCTATACGTTGTTTATCTTGCTCATTAAGATCGTTAATACAAGCTACCACATAACTACAGGTTTTACTTTGTAATGCCTTTTCTATAGTCGAGATTAAATTATTATTAGTTAAGTTAGCTAAATGTACGACTTTTTGTTTATCAAGCCCGGCAACATTTACCCATGAACGTTTTAACATTGGACGATCTGATAGCCATAATTGCCATTTTTTTTCTTTATTGAACGAACGTAATAAAGGTCTCTGCTGTTGCAACACTTGTTGAAAAGGTGTTTCAAAATTGATAGCCATAAGTTGTGGTGATGAATGTTCAATAAGCATAATAACCTCTATACTGTTTACTTATACAGTGTATATTAATACAGTATTTCGAGGTTGTAAATACCATTTTGATCATTTTTTAGATTATTATGGTGTAATTTATCTTCATGAGCGAAAATACTGATAGGTCAAAACGCCTAAAAACGTCATTAATACTGAACCTACAACATGAATAGCGATGGTAGTTAATCCCCAACCAATACGGCCTTCTTGAAGAAAATTAACAATCTCAGCTGAAAAGGTCGAGAAAGTTGAAAGTCCACCACAAAAACCAGTAATTATTAATAATCGCCATTCAGAAGATAGGGTAGAGTGATTAAAAAAGGCAATGGCGAAACCAATGATATAGCCAGCGATTAAATTGGAAACTAATGTTCCTAACGGAATAGTAAAAGCAATCACATTTAACTTTAACGATAAAAACCAGCGTAATAAACCACCAGCAACTGAACCGACCGAAATTGCTAAAATAAGTTTTAACATAAATGGAAAACCTTTAAATCATAAATTAACCATGATCATATCAGTAGACTAATAAATTGGGTATCTTTTTACTGAGTAAATTATTTCATTTATCAGGCAGTCTAACCAAAATCATTTGATTATAATCATTATTATTTTTTATTGGTTTGCGCTAAAATAGCTGCTAATAATGATGAATTATAAAGGTTATAACAATGTTTACAGGAATCGTTCAAGGTGTTGGTCAAATTATTGATATCATCGATCAAGATAAATTACGTACTTATAAGGTAAAATTACCAGCAAAATTAACACCGCATATTGAAATTGGTGCATCCATTGCTAACGACGGATGTTGTTTAACCGTGACCGATTTTAACGATGATTGGGTTACTTTTGATATTATGCAAGAAACATTAGCCTTAACAACCCTTGGCAGTAAAAAGTTAAATGATTTGGTAAATATTGAACGAAGTGCTAAATACGGCGATGAAATTGGTGGTCATGTAATGTCTGGGCATGTCTCTTGCCGTGCCACCATTATTGACATCCAGAAAACAGCAACTAACTGTCAAATGACGTTAGCCATACCAGAAAAGTTTATGAAGTATGTTTTATACAAAGGTTTTATTGGTATAGATGGCGCAAGTTTAACAGTGGGAGAAGTTAAAGATAATCAATTTAACATCCATCTAATTCCTGAAACATTAGCAATTACCACATTAGATAGTAAAAAGATTGGTGATGAGGTAAATATTGAAATTGATTCACAAACTCAAGCTATTGTTGATACAGTTGAAAGGGTATTAGCAGCGAAAAATTAAAGTTAATCAAGGATGAATTTTTAAGAGTTAAATGAAAAAAAATCATAAAAAAAGCCATAATTGTTCTATTTATTATCTTTATTATCGAACTGGTAACGATTAACCATCTTTACCTTGCTTTAAAATCTACATTAGAAATCAATGATAATATTGTTCCAATATTACTCTTTCTCTACGATGTTGTGTTCTATAGGATGAGTCTATTTATTCTTATTAATTTCATTTAGCTGTTGTAACTATCCTCTAAAATAGTACATAAA
>NZ_NASN01000067.1:0-10916 GCF_002142015.1 Gilliamella sp. A7 | reverse complement strand
GTTAAATACTGATAATTTTTAGAAAAACTCTGTTCCACAAAACGTTGATAAAATATATAAATTAAGTTTTTAGTAACTATGGTTTTATACTTTCTATAAAAATTTTCCAAAAAAATCGGCAATTATTAATCCATAAAAACCCCTTTCCTCAACTTTTTTAATTAAAAAATTAGCTGTTTTTAAATTAAACCCTCGTCTCTCTTATTTGCTGTCTTTTGCGATTAACTGCTATAATCAATTTTTTCTATTTCTAATTTGGGAATATAGCTATGTATATTATTTATGGCATTAAAAATTGTAATACCATGAAAAAAGCGTTTACTTGGCTTGATGAACATCAAATTAATTATCAATTTCATAATTATAAAAGTGATGGTTTATCTGCGGAATTATTAAACGATTTATTAAAATTAGTTGATTGGCAAAGTTTATTAAATACTCGTGGTACAACTTGGCGTAAACTGGATGAAGCACTGCGCAATCAAATTGATAATCAAGATGCTGCAATTAAAATCATGCTAGACAACCCATCTATTTTGAAACGCCCATTACTTATTGATGGTAAACGAGCATTATTAGGCTTTTCTGAAGAAGGCTATTCACAATTTGTTAAACCTCAACAATAAGATCGAGAATACCATGACAGAACCCGTTATTGCCCTAACTAAAGCATTGATTGCTGAAAAATCAATAAGTCCTGATGACAAAAATTGCCAACAGATGATTATCGATCGCTTAAAACCACTCGGTTTTGTTATTGAAGAAGTCAATATCGGCAACACTAAAAACTTATGGGCTTATCATGGTAACTCCTCAGGAAAAACCCTAATGTTTGCTGGCCACACTGATGTTGTACCAGCTGGTGATGAAAGTAAATGGAACTCCTCGCCATTTAAACCAATTATTGATGAAAATGGCATACTGTATGGTCGTGGAGCAGCAGATATGAAAAGTGGTGTGGCAGCTATGGTTTGTGCGGCTGAATCATTTGTCATAAAATACCCTGATCATGCTGGACGAGTCGCCTTCTTAATTACTTCAGACGAAGAAGCTGATGCCTGCGATGGTACTGTTAAAGTCGTTGATTTATTAATAAAACGCCAAGAACATATTGACTATTGTATTGTCGGTGAACCATCAAGTGATAGTGTGTTCGGTGATCAAATTAAAAATGGTCGACGAGGCTCTTTAACGGCAAATTTAGTCGTGCATGGTATTCAAGGCCATGTTGCTTATCCTCACCTTGCAGATAATCCTGTGCATCGATTTGCACCAGCACTAAATGAATTAGTCACAACAGTATGGGATAATGGTAATCAATATTTCCCACAGACCACAATGCAAGTAGCTAACATTAATGGCGGAACTGGTGCTGAAAATGTTGTGCCTGGTGAGTTATCCATTCAATTTAACTTCCGTTATAGTAGTGAGTTGACCGATGAAATGATTAAGTCAAAAGTCGAGGCTATTTTACAAAAACACAACTTAAATTATACCTTGAACTGGCGATTATCAGGACAACCGTTCTTAACCCCCCAAGGTGAACTAACCAACGCTACAGCAAGTGCCATCAAAAAATTTATACAGATTGATACCAAATTATCAACCAGTGGCGGTACTTCTGATGGCCGTTTTATCGCTAAATTGGGATGTCAAGTCATTGAATTTGGAGTAATAAACGAAACCATTCATAAAGTAAATGAAAATGTTAATTGCCAAGATATCATTACATTACAAGCTATTTATATCAATATTTTAGAACAATTGTTACTTGCTTAAATATTTACTCAGTTAATTGATATTTGCGTGTTACGTGAACCATAATGACCAAACACGCATATCAACCAATTAGCAGCAAACCTATAACGCAAAGGGGATAGCAATGGAGTGGCTTAAAGATTATTGGTGGCTAATTATTATCGTGTTGATTGGAATTTTTATTAATACCATTAAAGCACTAAATAAGCTAAGCTATAAACACTATTTAGAAAAAAAGAATGGGATAAAACCTATCCCTTATAATAATGATGAAGATGATGACTGGCCATCTCAACCAAAGCAGAAATAATTTATCTATTACCGAAAATCATGACTTTGACTAGTAAATAGAGCTTGATGACGGTAACGATCTACCCACATTGCTGTCGCACCACAAACCGCAATTGGCATAATAATTAAATTTAATAATGGCACCATAGTAAAAAAGCTAATCAAAATACCAAATAATAAATTATCTGCTTTATGTTGCTTTAATAATTGGCACATACGTGCATAAGATACTTTATGATTATCAAATGCATAATCAGCATATTGAATATTGATTTGCCAAGCAGTAAATAAAAACCAAACTATTGGCGTAACCGATTGACCTATGACAGGAATAAAGTAGCTAAGTAAAATGGGAATCGCCCATAACAAATAATTAGCTAACTTTTGTAATTCCCGTTTTAAAATTCGTGGCAGATCTTTAATCAAACTGATCCATGAAGTATCTGGTGCCGGAATTCCGGTTAATTGAGCTTCAACCTGCTCAGCTAGCAATCCATTGAAAGGGGCAGCAATAATATTAGTGATAGTACTAAAAAAATAACAAAATAAGATCGCCAAGGTTAAAATCACAATAAAACTGATAATATAACCTAACCAATGTAACCAACTTGGTAAAAACGATAAGCCCCAGTCTACCATGCCGGTAATTGAGACAAAGAACCAGTAAAAAAGTGCTGACATAATAATGATATTAGCAAGTAACGGTAAGAAAACAAACCTTTTTAGGCCAGGGCTAAATGCTAATGCCCATCCTTCAAGAAAATATTCAATGCCGCTTTTGGGGTTCCGATTTTGGTTAGGATCTGAATATTGATGATGCGATGGCTGTTCTAACATAGGTGTTGTCACAATTTATTCCTTTTACTTTAATTTAGCGACATTTTAAACGTAGATTAAATTCAACCGCAATACACTTTATACTTTTTAGTATTAAATTAATTAGATTACATACAATCAGATTGGTTATTTTTAAACCAAGATTTAACTTCATGTTTAATAGATTTAATTAATTGATTACGTCCGGTTAATTGATATTGTTTTATTAATTCTGATTCACTAATCTTGTTTAGCACTAATGCTTTAAGTAATGGCATTGGTGTTTTACTATGGTTAACTTTTGTATTAGCCAAACGACACAATGAAGCATAACAAGCTTCAAACGGTCGATGATAATCACAAAATCCGTGTAAAACTTGATAATCATCTAAAGATAAATTTTGCTGATCATTGATTGTTAACAATTGATTAAACGGTAAATCGATAATCGCCGCAAGCCAATAGGCATTGCGTTGTAAACTCTGTACTAAACGTTGTGTTAATAAATGACCTTGCTGAGAAATTGGCTTTATTGCCATCATAGAATAACTACCTGAATTCGTTTGTTTATGGCTCGCAATGTGTACCAATTCAAATCCACAAGCAAGCCAAAATTGATAATTTGCTTCACTATAAGCAAAACTAACCGAAATAAAATCATTATCATTTATCGTTGCATGTTGATAAATACGTTGTACTAAATGTTTAGCTATCTTTTGACGACGATAAGGTTCAATAACCGCAATACGGTTAATTCTAACCGACTTAAGTTTAGCTGCCAGTTTATCACCGGCATGAGCTACCAGTGATTGCGCAACTAAATTACCTTTAGGTCGGCGCGTACCTCGCCATACATCATCAATTAGCTCATTTGGTAAATTACCTTCATTAATCGTTACTGCTGCTGCAACAAGTTGTTCGGTACAGTTGACTTGCCATACCGATAAATTTTCTGCATCAAATAATCTTCTTAAATCAACCAATGTTGTTTGATAATGCGCCATTTTCAATAAATAAAAAACTGATTTTAGTGCGTCAATATCATGCCTTTCAGTGATAGAATAACTAATTGCATGTTCATCAATTTGCGATTTTATATCGTTATTTGATACGCCATTGAGTAACAACTTATCAGTTAACCGTTCTAAATCATCGTTATCTTGCCAACGGATTGGTTTATCTAAATAAAATCGCCTAGTGAATTGTTTTTTCAATAACTTTAGTAAAAAACCTTGCCCAGTACCTTCATAACCTTCCACGGTGGTGGTTAGTAAAATTTTGCTTTGTTTAGATAATGCTAATTGCAACATTTTTTCCAGCATTGGTAATGGTATCATGGCAGCTTCATCAATAATCAACCAATCAGGAAATTGATAATCATTCATGACCGTTAATTGATCAGGTGCATAGAACGATATATCAGCCTTAGCAAACTGGAAAAAAGTAACTAATGCATTTTTATTGGGTGCAGTTACCCAACATCTTCGATGATGAGTAAACAGTCCTGCCAATGCTGATTTACCTCGGCCTCGTTTAGCAATTAATATATTTAGTGAACTATCACTTTGCAATAATTGTGTTAACACTATTTGCTGTTGAGTTACATCACTATCTTGATTATCCAAAGATTGAATAATTGGCATATCAATATGTGCAAATTCCAGCAATGTTTGCTGTAAATGACGAATAAAATTAGGCACCATAATTGGAGTGGTTGATTCATTCCAACGTAAACTATCTTGATCAAGCCAATTAGAATAACTTTCAGGTAAAAGTAAAATAAGGACACTATTTTTAATCAAGGTACCCACTAACATAGCAAAAGCATCAAGATTAAAACCGTCAGTGGCATCAAAAATAGCATGCTTAAACTCTTGTCCAAGTAAAGATTTAGCTTTATTTGGATTAATATAATGGTCAATAGCATCTGGTAAATCAGTTTGCGTAGTAACCGTGATCCAATCACCTGGAAACTGATAAATTATAATGTTAATTTTATTAAGTAATTGGGCACGAGAACCTTGTAACACCCATAATTTTCTGGTGCTAGTAGGATTAATCATCAATTAACTTCTTCCAATTAATAGTGACAATATACCAGCTGCAATTAATGGTCCAACCGGCACACCCTTGAAGAAAGCAACCCCAATCAAAGTACCAATAATTAAACCATTAACAATAGTAGGATGAGCGCCAATTAATGATATCCCTCGAGTACCTAACCATGACACCAAAATACCAACTAAAATGGCTAAAATTGATTGCCAAGTGGTGAATGATTTTAAAATTTCGCTGATTTTTAATGAACCATCAGCCAAGGGAACCATCATTGCTGCGGTTAAGATAACAATACCAATTGTCAAGCCGTATTGATTTAAGAACGGAAAATAGCTTGCAAGGGGTGTTAATTTAAATAACAACAACAGCAATACCGCAAAGGTCACTGTGTTATTATGCGTAACATAACACAGTGCAGCTAAACCTAATAAAAGAAAAAAAGAGATATCAAATTGGGCAAACATTAAAGTGGAACACCAATACGTTTGGCAACCTCTTCATAAGCCTCAATGACGCCGCCAAGGCCTTGACGGAAGCGATCCTTATCCATTTTTTTCAAGGTTTCTTTTTCCCATAAACGACAACCGTCAGGGGAGAACTCATCACCTAAAGTAATTTCACCCTTAAATAAACCAAACTCTAACTTGTAATCAACTAGAATTAAGCCCGCTTTATCGAACAACTCGGTTAAAACAGTGTTGATTTTAAAGCTAAGTTCCTTCATGGTAGCTAACTGTTCGTCAGTTGCCCAGCCAAATGATTTACAATGTGACTCATTAACCATTGGGTCATGTAGTGCATCATTTTTTAAGAATAGTTCAAATGTAGATGGATTAAGGACTTTCCCCTCTTCGACACCTAAACGCTTAACTAATGAACCAGCAGCACGGTTACGCACCACACATTCAACTGGCACCATGTCAAGTTTCTTAACTAACACTTCATTGTCTGATAAAAGGTCTTCAACCTGAGTTGGAATACCTGCTTCACGTAACTTTGTCATAATAAAATAGTTAAATTTATTATTTACCATTCCTTTACGATCTAACTGCTCAATGCGCAGTCCATCAAAGGCCGATGTATCATTACGGAATTCAAGGATCAGTAGATCAGGATTGTCAGTGGTGTAAACAGTTTTTGCTTTACCACGATAAAGCTCAGCCAACTTCTTCATGTTTATAACCTTATATCAAATTGCCAATAAATAATTAAGGAGCTATTCGCCCCTTAATTTCAAATCCAGTATTGTTACTTTATTGTATAATCTTCATTATAGTATCAATAAAAGTAATCAAAAGTCACTCTACTATTGGGTTAAAATAGGCTTTGTGCTGTTTTAACTCTTTTAAATGATAAATTATCGGAACGTTAAATTAACGATCATTTCTGATGCTATCGCGGATATCCTCTTTAAGATCTTCTTTCAGCGCTTTATTTGGATCTGATTCTTTATCATCTTTTTTATCTTCATCTGTTTTTTCTTTAATAGGTACAGTTCGTAGCGATTCAGGAGCAACATCATCCATTATTTGATTAGATAATCCAACAGTATAACGTTGAACTTCAATAGGTTGTGACATAAGGTCACTGCCATCTCGTGTTAATGTATGTAACACAATGGTAATTGTTTCTGTTTCATCCAATATTTGACGCTTAAAAATATATGATGCTTCAACCGCTCGTTTTTCATCCCCTCGAGAAATAACAGCATTACCTGTTTTAATCGTATTATTGTCACTTGCAACGATTGGAATATTTTGTTTAGCCAATGTGTTGGGGATACGATTCCAGACACCACTGCTAATTGGGGTATTAAACGTCACCATACCATCATTATAAATAACAAAAGCTTCATCAACAGTAACAATCGGTACTGTTGGTGGACGAATATCAAGTTTTTTACCTAATGCTCCTTCAATATTGCTACCATCTATATAAAAATCACCTACTTCTACCGGTACTGAAACACCTTCAGGAATAACTAACGCTTTTAAAGCAGGTGAATTAAGATAATCTTCACTACCATCAATCTCTCGTTTATAATTTTGATCACTACTACAGCTCACAAGAAATATAGACGCAACTGCAGATAAAATCGTTGTTTTTTTAAAGGCATTGCATTTTAATACAGTTTTATTCAACATAAATTCCTGCTTATAAATTAAGAGTTATAGTCAATATTACAGTAAATTAGCATCTTTCAATGCTTGCTCAACTACCGGAATAGAAGCATCACTTAATGGTAGTAATGGTAAACGAATTGTTCCATTTGCCATTAAACCTAATCTGGTACAAGCCCATTTTGCAGGAGTCGGATTAGGTTCAATAAATAAATTTGTATGTAACGCCATTAAAGTATCATTTAAAGCTCGAGCCTGTTGAATTTGATTATTAATTGCCAACTCATAAACCGTTGCTACTTGTTTAGCAGCCACATTAGCAGTAACTGAAATAACACCATTACCTCCTAAAATTATGAAGTCTAAGAATGTCGCATCATCACCGCTTAATAACTTAAATTCATCACCAACTAATTTACGAGTTTTATATACACGAGAAAGATCACCTGTTGCATCCTTCAATGCCACAATATTCTTAATTTTTGCTAATCGACCTACTGTTTCTGGCTTAATATCACTACAAGTTCGGCCAGGTACATTATAAAGGATCTGCGGTAATTCAGTATTTTCTGCGATAGCTTTAAAATGTTGGTATAGACCTTCTTGGGTTGGTTTATTGTAATAAGGTGCCACAGTTAAACAACCTACCACACCAATATTTTCAACTTGACGAGTTAATTCAATTGCTTCTTTAGTAGCATTTGAACCAGTACCGGCAATAATATCAATTCGCCCATCAGCATAATCAATAGTGCGCTTGATGACATCAATATGTTCATTATGATCAAGAGTTGCTGATTCACCAGTAGTTCCTACTGATACAATAGCAGAAGTGCCATTTTTAATATGATATTCGACCAATTTTTTTAAGCTTACATGGTCGACATTTCCTTTCGTATCCATTGGAGTAACAAGTGCGACCAGACTTCCTGTAAACATAAAGCGACCTCTCATATTTTTGATGTTAAAACAACTTAAAGATTAAAAAAACTGCGAATAAGTATGCGATATTTCTTATTTAAATTCAACATTTGTTATGCAGGATTATCAATATCGACAAAAATAGTTTCTAACTCATAGTGATTAGATAACCATTCACCTAATTTTTTTATACCACAACGCTCAGTTGCATGATGGCCGGCGGCATAAAAATTTATACCATATTCTCGAGCGATATGAATAGTACGTTCCGATACTTCACCAGTAAAAAAGGCATCAACGCCTTGCTGAGCTGCTAATTCAATAAAATCTTGACCACCACCACTACACCATGCTACTCGATTAATTACTGTAGGCGCACTATCACCACAAAACAGCACTGAACGTTGGCCATTATGTAATTTCTGTTCAAGTTTCTGTTTAAACTCTAGCGTGGTAAGTGGATTGTTTAAAGTGCCTGTGAATAAAAGATCGGTTATGTCCTCACGCATATCAACTGTTATATCCAACATTTGCCCTAGCAATACATTATTACCTAAAATAGGATGACCATCTAATGGCAGATGATAGCTATATAAATTAATATCATGTTTGAGTAATGTTTTCATACGATGATATTTAATTCCGGTAATAGTTTGTGGTTCATTCTTCCAAAAATAACCATGATGAACCAATACTGCATCAGCATTAAGCTCCACTGCTTTATCTAACAATAATTGGCAAGCGGTAACCCCAGTCACAATTTTTTTAACTTCTGAACGTCCTTGAACCTGTAATCCATTCGGCGCATAGTCACGATATTTTGTCACTTGTAATTCATTATTAATGATTTGTTGAAGTTCAAATTGATGCAAAACAACCTCACTTTTTAAACTTAATCTTTTCTATGCATAGGAAACACAGCCCAATACAAATATTTAAATTAATTGAATTTTCAATAAAACCAACTGTCAACTCACTAATTATAGTCGTTTTATTAAAATATCTCACGTATATTATCGAAAATAGATTCCGATTTAACTATTGAAATTTATATTAAACAGACATTGATATAAAGGATTTACTAAACAATAAAAACCATAGGTTAATTTATTATTGAAAAACAAGCAGAATTCCCTCATGCCACCGCTGTATGAACTGCATTTATTTTACTGAAGGCCTAAAGCGTTAAGGCTATTTAAGTGATTAAATCAATCTAGATAATACCCACTATTTATAGTTAAATATAAAGAGTGATAAATAGATAAATGAGTCAGATAACAGATTGAGATTTCTTGTCAATTTTAGATAAGTTTAATCATTATATTCAAATTAATCGCAATAATTATTCCGTATAAAAAAACAATATATAACTAAATTCTAAATTTACTAAATTTTATAAAAATATTAATAGTTCTAATGTATGAATTGATTGTTATTTAAACCCTTTAGCAAGACAATAAAATACTCATAAATAAAAAATAACATAAGCAATCTAGGCAAAACTTTCATCCAAAACACTTTAAGTTTCTTATAATTCAACGTTTAATCTAAGTAAACAGTTAAAAATTACGGTTAATCTAGTCGAAATAAGCAAAAACTGGCATAATAGCCAATAATTTTTGCCAAAATAAGACAATGTATTGTGCCAAACGCTAAATTATGTGAACGCTTTCGTGGTTTCTATCCTGTTGTAATTGATATTGAAACATCAGGCTTTGATCCTAATCAAAATGCAATTTTAGAAATTGCAGCTATTACATTGAAAATGGATGAAGAGGGCTTTTTAGCACCAGATGAAACGCTACAATTCAATGTAAAACCATTTGAAAATGCAATTTTAGAACCGACAGCTTTAGCATTTAATGGTATTGATCCTGATAATCCGTTACGTGATGCAGTTGATGAAAAAATCGCATTAGAAGCGATATTTAAACTTGTAAGAAATGGTATTAAGGCCAATGACTGTACCCGAGCAGTTATTGTTGCTCATAATGCTCATTTCGACCATAGTTTTTTAATGGCTGCATCTGAACGAGCAGGCATCAAACGCAATCCTTTTCATCCTTTTGCTACCTTTGACACGGCTTCGCTTAGTGGATTAGTGTTTGGTCAGACTGTCCTTGCAAAAGCGTGTGAAGCAGCTGAAATGCCATTCGATCATAAACAAGCCCATAGTGCCTTATATGATACCGAAAAAACAGCCATTTTATTTTGTGAAATTGTTAATCGCTTTAAACGACTTGGCGGTTGGCCATTACCGCATAACGAGCAGCAAGCTAAAGCAGACACTGAGCAGCCATTAGATTAAATGGCAAAGTCAAAATTATAAATAAAAAAGAGAGTTGCGAACTCTCTTTTTTACATACAAAATAAACAATTATGGTTTATGTTTTTCAGCAGTCTGTTTGATCAAGGTCTGCAATTCACCAGTCTGAAACATTTCTAACATAATGTCACAACCACCGACTAATTCACCTTCAACCCAAAGTTGCGGGAAAGTTGGCCAATTAGCATATTTTGGTAATTCAGCTCGAATATCGGGATTTTGTAAAATATCCACATAGGCAAAAGGTACACCACATTGTGATAATACTTGTACCGCTTGAGCTGAAAATCCACAACTTGGTAATTTGGGTGACCCTTTCATATAAAGAATAATCGGATTTTCATCGATTTGCTTTTTAATCTTATCAAGTGTGGTTAATTCAGTTGTCATTAGGTTGATTCCTTAATATGTCATAACAATAAAGATACTATTTTAACGTAGAATAAAGTCAAGTTATATAGATTTATTTGTTTACTTTGATAGAAAAATATCAATTATGAGAGCCCTTATTTCATAACTTTTTCGTTTAAAAAAGTGCACTCCTCAAAATTTTTTGAATAACTAATATCAACTATTAACTTTGTTATAAGAAAAAAATATAACTATATATAAATATATTATTTAAC
>NZ_NASN01000066.1:0-11423 GCF_002142015.1 Gilliamella sp. A7 | reverse complement strand
AAAATCAGAAATGTATCATGGACAATGCTTTGAAGATGCAGATAAATTGATTGAAAAAATAGAAGAATATATAGAATACTACAACACCAAACGGATTAAAGCCAAATTAAAAGGCCTGACTCCGGTTGAATATCGAAATCAGGCCTTACAAGCCGCTTAATCAAAGTGTCCAACTTTATGGGGTCACTTCATATGAGAGGTTTTTTATTCAAGTTGTTAAAGACTTTTTATGGCGGCATGTTGCTCTTGCAATTTGGCTTTATCAGCAATATAGCCTTGTTGTTTTTCTTTCTCTTTCGCAACGACTGCTGCTGGAGCTTTATCTACAAAGCTAGCATTAGATAATTTATTATCAATACGCGCAATTTCACCATCAATACGAGCGATTTCTTTTTCAAGACGAGCTAGCTCATCTTCTTTATTAATAAGTCCAGCCATTGGAATGAGGAGTTCGGCACCATCAACCAATTTAGTGACTGATAATGGCCCTACTTCACCTTCATCTAACAAGACAATTTCTGATAATCTTGCTAATGACTCGATAAACGTGACATTGTCACTAATTATACGATGTACAGCTGGTGATGCTTTTCTAATCAATAACTGTAATGGTTTGCTTGGTGCTATATTCATTTCAGCACGGATATTACGAACCGCAATGACAGCGTCTTTAATCCAATTGATATCGGCAACCGCTTTATCATCAACTAATTTGCTATCAAATGCTGGCATTGGTTGTAACATAATGGTATCAGCTTTGATTGCCATTAATGGTTTGACACTTTGCCAAATAGCTTCAGTAATAAATGGAATGATTGGATGTGCCAAACGTAATAAGGCTTCAAGTACCGTTACTAAGGTATGACGAGCTGCACGTTGTTGATTCTGATCACCATTTGCCAATACTGATTTAGTTAACTCTAAATACCAGTCACAGAACTGATTCCATGTGAATTCATACAGGATATTAGCTGCTAAATCAAAACGGTAAGTATCAAATGCTTCTCGATAGGTTTTCACGGTTTGGTTAAATTCCGCTAAGATCCATTTATCCGCTAATGAATAATCTAGCTCTCCACCGTTAAAGCCACAATCATGATCTTGGGTATTCATCAGTACATAACGGCTGGCATTCCATAGTTTATTACAGAAGTTACGATAACCCTCTAAACGTTTCAAATCCCAATTAATATCACGACCTGTTGATGCAAGCGCGGCTAAAGTAAAACGTAAGGCATCAGTACCATGCGCTTCAATACCATTCGGGAACTGTTTTTCTGTACGTTTAGCAATTTTTTCTGCTAATTGTGGCTGCATCATATTACCAGTACGTTTTTCTAATAAATCAGCAAGTGAAATACCATCAATCATATCTAAAGGATCGATAACATTACCTTTAGATTTAGACATTTTTTGCCCTTCTTCATCTCGAATTAGCCCGGTCACATATACCGTTTTAAACGGTACTTGTGGTTTACCATGTTCATCTTTAATGAAATGCATGGTCATCATAATCATTCGAGCAACCCAGAAGAAGATAATATCAAAACCTGTCACTAGCACATTAGTTGGATGGAAAGTAGCTAAATCATCAGTCTTTTCCGGCCATCCTAAAGTTGAAAATGTCCATAGTGCTGAAGAAAACCATGTATCAAGAACATCATCATCTTGAGACAATTCGATATCTGCTGCAAGATTATTTTCACGGCGAACTTCAGCCTCATCACGGCCAACATAGACATTGCCTTGATTATCATACCAAGCTGGGATTCGGTGTCCCCACCATAACTGTCGTGAAATACACCAATCTTGAATATCATTCATCCATGAAAAATACATATTTTCATATTGTTTAGGCACGAATTGGATATCACCATTTTTTACCGCTGCAATAGCTGGTTCCGCTAATACTTTAGCTCTTACATACCATTGATCGGTTAACATAGGTTCAATTACCACACCACCACGATCGCCATAAGGGATAGTTAAGTCATGCGGTTCAATTTTTTCTAAAATACCTTGAGTTTCACACTGCGCAACAACTAATTTACGCGCAGCAAAGCGTTCTAAATTCTGGAATTGTGCCGGAATATCGGTTGTGTGTGCAGTACTTGGCTCACCATTAGTATCAAACACTTCAGCTTGAGCACGAATGTCACCATCAAAAGTTAAGATGTTGATCATTGGTAATTGATGACGACGCCCTACTTCATAGTCATTAAAGTCATGCGCAGGAGTAATTTTTACACAGCCAGTACCTTTTGTCATATCCGCATGTTCATCGCCAACAATCGGAATTCGGCGATTAACAAATGGTAATATTACAAATTTACCTATCAAATCTTTATAACGAGGATCTTCTGGATTAACGGCAACACCTGTATCACCAAATAATGTTTCAGGGCGAGTTGTAGCGACGACTAGATAATCTTTGCCTTCTGCAGTTTTAACACCATCTGCTAATGGATAACGTAAATGCCACATTGAACCTTTTACTTCACGATTCTCTACTTCAAGATCAGAAATCGCTGTACGTAATTTAGGATCCCAGTTAACTAAGCGTTTACCTCGATAAATTAGGTCTTCTTGATAAAGTCTTACAAAAACTTCTTTAACCGCATTTGAAAGACCTTCATCCATAGTAAAGCGTTCACGATCCCAATCAACCGAATCCCCTAAACGTCGCATCTGTTTAGTAATGCTACCACCTGATTCTGCTTTCCATTGCCAAATTTTTTCGATAAAAGCTTCACGACCATAATCATGGCGAGTCTTGTTTTCTTCAGCAGCAATTTTACGTTCTACCACCATTTGCGTTGCAATGCCGGCATGATCACTGCCGGATTGCCATAGAGTATTATTGCCTTGCATACGATGATAGCGTATTAGCGCATCCATGATGGTTTGTTGGAAAGCATGTCCCATATGCAAACTACCAGTTACATTTGGTGGTGGAATAGCAATACAATAACTTGGCTGAGATTTGTCACCATTAGGCTTAAAGTAACCACTTTCCTCCCAATGTTGATAAATAGGTTGTTCGATTTCTTGTGGATTATAAGTCGTGTTTTTCATAATAAAGCTATCAATCCTAATTCAAGGCATAAAAATGTGGTTATTCTACCGTAAAATGATTTAACAATAAATTACTAGACGAATAAAGTGTTTGATTTAATCAAATTTAAATCAGATAACAATGAAATTAGTATAAAAAAACCACTTATTAACAAGTGGTCTTAACGTTATAAACGATTAGAATGGTAAATACTAATGATGATAGATAAAGTTATCAATCAATCTGGTTTTACCAATATAAACTGCCAAAGCACATAAACTATCTTGATTTAAATGATCAACTGCGGTTAATGTTGCATAATCAACAAATTCAATATAATCAATTTTAGCTAACGGCTGTGTATTAATGATATTTTGCATCGCAGTTAAGATGGTTTGTACTGATTTTTCACCAGTTTGAATCATTTGCTGGGCACATTCGATTGATTTATACAAACAGGTAGCGGCTAAACGTTCTTGTTGCGATAAATAGCTGTTGCGAGAACTTTTGGCTAATCCATCACTTTCACGCACAATTGGGCAACCGATAATTTCGATGTCAACATTAAGATCGTTTACCATACGCTGAATAACCGCTAGTTGTTGAGCATCTTTTTGACCAAAATAGGCTCGATCAGGTTGCGTGATATTAAATAACTTAGTAACCACAGTACAAACGCCTTTAAAATGGCCTGGTCGCTTTTTGCCGCAAAGAGCATCAGTTAGGCCATTAACATTCACATAGCTATTAAAATTGGCATCATACATTTCACTGGCTGATGGACAAAAAATCAAATCAACCCCCATTTGTTGACAGGCGTTTTTGTCACGTTCTAAGTCTCGCGGATAACTGGCTAAGTCTTCTTTCGGGCCAAACTGCATTGGATTGACAAAAATGGTGACAATTACTTTTTGATTATCTTGTTTAGCCGCAGCCATTAAGCTCTGATGACCTTCATGCAGATACCCCATGGTTGGCACTAAACCAATGGTGGCACCGTTTCTACGCCATAAATTAACCTGCTGACGAACTTCATCAATAGTTGTTACAACTTTCACAATTATTATCCTTTCTGGCTATTTAGAAAATTCAGATTTGAGTTGAGTCATAATCGCACCGTCAATAGCAAACTCATGTATTGATGCCGGGTATTGTTGCTGTTTTACCTCTTGGCAATAATCGGCAAATGCTTTCTTCATTTGATCACCGATTGGTGCAAAAGATTTAACAAATTTAGATGATACACCATCATACATTGACAACATATCTTGATAAACCAACACTTGACCATCACAACCATGACCTGCACCAATACCGATCGTTGGTATACTAACAAGTTCAGTGATAAATTTAGCTAAATCAGCAGGTACACATTCGAGTAAAATAGCTGCAGCACCAGCTTGTTCAACCGCTAATGCATCCAAAATAATATCTTTAGCTGCTTGGTAATCTCTACCTTGTACTTTGTAACCTCCTAATGCTAATACTGATTGTGGCATCAGACCAATATGGGCAATAACGGGAATCGATGCTTGAGCGATCATCTTAATATGTTCACAAAATGCTCGTCCACCTTCTAGTTTAATAACCTGTGCATTGCCTTCTTGGATCAAGCGACCAGCATTATGTACAGCATCATAGACAGAAGCATGGTAAGACATAAACGGTAAATCCGTCACAACTAACGCGTTTTTAGCGCCCCTTGCCACTGCTTTAGAGTGATGAATCATATCTTCCATGGTGACAGAAACCGTACTTTCATACCCTAGCATCACCATTCCTAATGAATCACCTACTAATAAACAATCTACACCGCTATCGTCCATTAGTTTTGCGGTTGTGTAGTCATAAGCAGTTAACATGGTGATCTTTTGTTGATTTTGTTTGCGTTGTTGTAAAGTTAAAATTGTATTTTTCAAGATAACAGCTCCAGTTCTAATTGATGATAGTCCTTATTAGGATGTTTTTGGCGACTAAGATTAAGTAATACTGTCGATAATTGTTGGTATAAAGGTTTTATATCAGCAGGTATGTTGAGTAAATGTTGTTTTATAGTATTTGCATCATTGCGCTCAACCGGACCAGTTAATGCATTTATAGTACCGACATTACAAATATTTTTGGCATTCGCTAAAAATAGATTATGCCACGCTTTTTGGCAAAAGTGAGGATCTAAACCACATTGTGCTAACATATCATTGCCAACTTGAGCTAAGGCGATGACATGATTACTTAGCATAACGCAAGCCGCATGATAAAGCGCTTTATGTTCTGCCGATAATACTGCTATAGCATTAACTAACGGAGACAATATCGGATGTAATTTAGCTAATGCTAGTGAATTATTGGCTTCTAAAGTGAAAGATACCTTAGCCATGTCCTTGTAGCAGGTAAAACGATCATAAATTGCCGATAAAGGATGTAGCGAAAATGCCAAAGGATGAACATTCTGATCGATAGTAAATAACTGCGATGTTAGCAAACCACTGCAATGACCAACTAATTTATTCTCAATCGGCAATCGACTAAGCATTTGCCATACAGAACTAATTTGACTATCCGGCACAGTCAAAAATAGACAATCACAATCCGCTACTAAGCTAGATAAAGTTAAATATGCTTCACTGCCAGTAAATTCACTTGCTGCTTGTGTTTGTTGATAATCACGACAATAAAAACCAGTAACTTTTATACCACAAAGACTAAAATATTTAGCCAAAGTACAACCCACTTTACCTGCGCCAATAAAACCAATATTCATCTTTAATAACAAAAATTAAACGATGCGGCATTATAGCCTAATTTGATGTAGATTCAATTTTTAACCGGGAAGACCAAGCAATATAGGATTAACTATGATTAAAAACCCCTCTTCTTAATTTTTTTTGGGGGAATTTGCTGTGGGACTTTTTAAATAGAAGAATTTAATTTGTTGTCAGTTTTTTATCTCGGTAATCAATTCTAAACCGCTTTATAAGCGGTTTAGAATAATGTAAATAATTATTTACCTGGATAAAGAATAAATGGAACTTTTTGGTATTGCTTAGTTATCTTATCCCATGCTTGTAACTTTAATATACATAGGAATTTTTTCTCCTCTTGGGTCGGTATTGCCCCAATCGATAATAAATAATCTTTACCTTCTTTTGGTATAAAAACTAATTTTTTATTATTCCACTTACAGGTAACTCTTTCAGTATAACCTCGTTTAAACCAGCCTGGCTCAACTCTTTTATATTTACCAACCGAGGTAGTAAAAATGAAAGCTTTGCCGGGTCGAATATTCAGTTGATTAATTGGTTTAACTAAATCGTCAGGAACAACTATTCCCGGTATATCGGCAACTTTATCAGCATAAAATTTACTACCAAATAGGTAATAAGTTAAATAGCCAGATTCATCTCGCTTTTCTTGATTATAAACTTGTAATCCTAAAGTATTAAAATCTCTTGAACCGACTTGAATTACCGTAATTCTAGCTTTGGGTTGTTTACCTTTGGGTTCAATATCAGAATACTGTGTGTATGTAGCTAATGAATCCTTATTTGTGACTAAATTAGCCCTTTGTGCACACGAAATCATCAATAGACTAATGACCATGGTTAATAATAATTTTATAAATTTACTCATCCTTATTCCTCATGTCTAATAACAAATTTGCCTAAAATGTTGAAAACAACATTCTAAAATGATGCTGATTGCTCACTATCGAACCAATAGTGTTTTTCAAATATTATTTTTTTCGCAATGCGTTGTAAAAATTTAATAACCAGATTATTAATGATTTTTTATAATAATCCCTTATAGTAAGGAGATTAATATTAGATTGTTGAAGAAGTTTTTACTATAAAATAATCCATAAACAAGTGCTATTTTTTTAATTATTTAACTCTTTTACAAACGCCCTTATAATGAATTTCTGTAGTTAAATTATGTGTAAATGGATTTCTCGATGTTTCCGCCAAATCGCAATTAAATTCATTGTTAGAAACATAAGTTCTATAAGTAGCCCCTGCTGAAGTAGCATAATCGCCAATTTAAGTACCAATATCGACACAATGAGAAACATCTTTACAATATGATATATTCTTTACGAGTAGTAAAATCTATTTGTGGAATATAAGTATGTTCTATTAATACACATCTTCTGTTTTATAAGTAAATCCTCTACTTTTTTGTGACTCATCTAAATTGGAAAAACTTTTTAATATATTCAATTTGTCATCTTTATAGAATTTTTGTAGAAAATCTATAAATTTACATTCCCATTGGTCAACCAACATATCTGTGGTAACCTTTTGGTCTTCTTTACACTCAAAGAGTGAGAATAGCGATATACATATAACAATTAATTTTTTTATCATTTTCCTCCTTATATAACATTATTTAATTATCTATTATATCAAAAACAGCATTAAATAATTAACAAATTCATACTTTGTATTAACAAGCATCTTTTTAGATAATTTTGTATTTGTTTCTTTATTTCAAAATTATAATAATTGATATGCTTATTATTACTAATTAAATCAAAATACTCCTTAAAAAAGTCTCCCGCCTAAAACTGCCCGATTATGATTTTAATCAATAATTAATAACAATAATAAAAATTTCTTATTAATTAGGAAATATTATCGCTATATGGTAAGGTAATCTTATTAGTAATTTTAGGATTACATTATGCTGAAAATTATTAGTCTTTTCTTTTTAACTGCTTTAGCTGAAATCTTTGGCTGCTATTGTGTCTATATTTGGTTCAAAAAAACAGCATCTCATTGTTTTTTGGGATTAGCTATACTAAGTTTAATGTTATTTGCTTGGTTACTATCATTACATCCAGAAGCAAGTGGCCGTATTTATGCTACCTATGGCGGTATCTATATTATCGTATCAATGATTTGGCTTAGATTGGTTGATAATGTTAAATTGTCTAGTTTTGACTTAATTGGCGCGGGTATTATTTTATTGGGAACTGTGGTTATTATTTCCGGCTGGCGCTCATGATTTTATGAAAAATAGTTAACTAACTCTGATTATTTAAGTTTTATCAAAAGCTTTTGCTAAAAAATAAAGGAAATTTTCTACTATTAATATTCACCTGTTACAGTAATTATTTTAATTACCATGCAAAAATAATTATAATTAAATATTTTTCATATGGTTATTTTAATAATTGAGCTAAAAGATCGTCAAAACTGATTCAGTTAAGATAATATAAAACCCTCTGATGAGGGTTTTTGACTATTTATTATTCTGGTTTTGTTATCTCAACACGTTTATCAAAATCTTCATATACCAGCGTTTCCCCATTTTGAATCAACGAAGATACCGAAACATCAGATAGATTAAATATTTGATTCTCATTAGCTTTTAAATTATACCATGAATAAGGAAGGTAAGTTTTATTATTTGCCAAAACACCATGAACAACAATATCTTGATCTTTATTAATGTCATTATTTATGGTTATTTTTATTAATGGATTTATATCAATAAATGATGCTTTTTTTTGACGTTCAAAATTCTGTTTTAAATTATCTGACATTTTAATTACCATTCCACCACCAATATCCGTATTGGTGATTTGAATACCATCAACTGGATTTTTACCACCAACCGTTATCGGAATTTCAAATAACGCTTTTGAATCCATTTTTTCAGTATAACATTCAATATATTTAGCATTATTAAACACTTTAGCAATAGCTTCTTTAGCATCCTTTACATCTGAAGACTCTTGTCTTGAATCTTCATAACTTTTACATGACATAACTTCAACAATTAATTTTGATTGTACTGTTTTAGCCGATTCACTGTTAATGTCACTTAGATTTACAATTGGGGCTAGCTCGACTTTACAGCCAGTTAACAACGTAACTATTGAGAGTGTTATTAATGCTTTCTTCATATGTTATTTCCTATTCATGTTTAAAAGCGCAACAAAGTAACAAAATCAAAAAACCATTTCAATGTCCGGTATATAGACTAATTAAGCATTACTAAACAACTTTGATAGACTAAATAATTATTACATTTCATAACACTTTGTATAACTTACATATTTATAATGTCATTGAAATTGAAATTCATTTAAAAATAAATTTAATAATTGTCAATTTTTCCACGTCTATGAATGTTCTATTTACAATTAAAAAAATAGCAAACTAACAAATAGAATATGCTTAATTTTTTTTAATTTAAGACTAAGGTGTAACACAAGCAATACGGTATATATCTCCATATTGATTAAAGTCATACAAAAGCGGTATACCAAAATTCAAATGATTAATGATTGGTTTGCCATTATTGATTGATACGGTTGCATTTCTTGCTTGACTAGCGGTTAAGTAATAATAAGAATCCCAATCACTGCCCGGATAGCCTGAGCATTGAAGTGAATATTGCGTTGTCGCATACCAATCATTAACCATGCACCCCCATTCGCTATTAATTCCACCTATCCATTGTCCATTATCTCGATAACTTAATTGACGAGAATACCATGTACCATTTCGATTGGGGATACCAATATTCCATCCATTTTTTGGACTCAATGTATTAACATAATCGTTGACTTCAGCCAAACGATAACCAAAACCAAAATTACTACAATATTCCTTAGCCTTATTTTGAGCAGCAATAACTTCAGACAAAGACGATGTACTCTTGGCATAATTGACAACTGGTTGAGGAATGTACCATCGCATTAATCTAAATTCATACAGTAATTTAGTTTTAGCCCTATCAAGATATATCTTAAAAGTGGATGGTCTAAAAAGTTTATCATTTGAATTGTAACGAGGACCGTTTAGCGTTACTTTTAAAGCAGGTTCGATTATTCCAAAGGAACCACCGAAATATTCCCATTTTTCAGTCGAGCCAGCACTAAGGGATAAGGTCACATTTCCCCCTTCTTCTGCATTTACTGTTGGACCATTAGCATTTAAGACAGTTTGTGGTTCAACGCCACCAAATATTAAGTAAAAATAAAACCCATGAGAGCCAGTGCTGGGAAAGTTGTTCTTCATCACCTGATTTACCCCATCATAATCACCACTATTCGAGGCATTTATAACTTTATATCCTCGGCCTGGTATGCGTGTTACTCCTCCATCATTTGATAAATAACCTTCATCCCATAATGCACCTGATACGTCATAACCTCCTGATGGAAGAATTTGATTATGATAAACCAAACTAGGTTGAGCATAACAAGTCGTTGCTAATAATTTATTCGGTTTAATGTAATAAGAATGGCTGCTAGAGGGAATAGTGTTTTGTTGGGGATCACCATAAGGTGTGATTAGTGTGGTATCAGTGGCAGTAATGGTTAGTTTATACGGGCCATTACAGTTATTCATTAATGCATTAATATTTTGTTGAACTATTGGCGTAATGTCATAAAAAGTCGATTGTCCAGGATACGGTGATTCCCACTTTAAACTGAGATTACCTGTTGCTGTGGCGGTAAATTGTCCAGTAGTATCGTAACCGTCACCATCATCATCGCCAAAATAACTATAAGGTGGTTTTAATAACTCCATCATATCTAATTTTGGGTAATTCGCATTACCGGCGCTAGGTAAAGGAACAAAAGTTTTGATACTAGCAAAGGTTTCCATGTCTAATGGTAATTCTATTGGGTTATTGAAGCTAGAAGTATCTTGTGAAGCTTGGATAGTGGTACCGTCTGATAAATTGATCCAAAAAAAATCATCAAACTTATCTAGTTTGCTGACACCATTATCAATAGTAAAATAGGGTTCATGGCCCTGAATGGCGTTGAATGTCGTTATATTAATTACATTTAAACCATAAGCATTAGTCGCCAGAATAATATTAACAATAAAGATTAAACGACTAAAATCATATAATCTTTGCGTTAATAGTGGCCTTTTGGAATATTGATTAAGTAAATGAAATAATGAGTAATATCGAATATGAAATCTTGTGGTATATCTTGCAGATTTAATCCCGAAATTAGTCGCTAATTTTCTAGTAGCGTATAGATATGTCATTAACCGACTGTATTTTAACATTTGTAAGGCTCCACCTTATGTTTTTATAAAAAATAAAGCACGGACAGAAGTTATAAATGGTTAAAAAATTCAGTTATTAAGGTATAAAGATAGTAATAATAAATGTTAAGTAATTAGAAAAATATACAACAGATAAAAACTGTCGTTTTTGTATGACGGTAAAAATATTGATAACTTTATAACAAATTAGACGCTTTCAAGTACTTTGAAATTAAGTATTGTTTTAATTTGTTTAGATCGGTTTATTACTTAGGTTTTATATAAATAATACGAGTGGTTTGATGGTTCTAGAACTTAATTGATAGATCTTGTTATATAGGGCTTAAATA
>NZ_NASN01000065.1:0-11894 GCF_002142015.1 Gilliamella sp. A7 | reverse complement strand
GATAGTATTTAATCGTATATATAACCAGGTATTAACCTACCTTTGTACCATACTTTATCATTATAAAGAATATTATCTTCACCTATTACACTAGGATTTTCAGTATGAATATTATTACGATTAAGTAAACAATTATTATATTCTAAATCAGTGCATTGACGATTTTGCTTACTATCGAAATTATAATAATGGCAGCTATTTCTTTTATTTATATATCGATAATTATGATAATCGTAAATCGCAGTTATTTTGGTTAAGATTCTGAGGTTTTGGTCATCAAAATCGTAACAGTCTTTACGACCTTCGGCCGATCTATCTTTTGGATTAAAGATTATATTACTGCCCCAAAGATGAGTTGCGATAAATTTATTATGATGTTTGATATAATAATCATAATTGAAACCTTGTCTAGCACCTGATTTGTAGCGTTCAATTGCTAAATCTGCAACGCCATCAAAATTAATATCTTGTAGATGAATACTATAAATTGAATTGTAGCTATAATTCAAATTTTCGATTTTTTGTAATAATTTATTAGATGCTTGCTCATAAATATTGATTCCATATAACTTAGTCTTTTCATTTTTTTGTTTTCGTAATACAGCGGTAAAGTAGATATTTTCTAAACTAGCATATTGTAATAATTCAATATTATTAAATTCACTGCTAATATCTTCTTCATTGATGAAAAAACTTCTTTGCAATTTGATTGGCTTTAAGCGTTGTTGATGTTCATCAAACCAAACTCCAGTTAACTCGTTATTTAAAATTATGTATTTATAGCCATATTCATCAGTTTGATCAAATTTAATATTATCTAATTTAATATAAGAGCGTTGGTTATCATTAGTATTTGAAAAATTTGTATTGTAAAAAACGACACTTTTGTTATCTACATTAAATGAACTTTGATCTAGTACTAAAGGGTGCCAAAGTTGGTGAGGATTACGCTTATCAATTAAGAAATGTAACGAAGTAATGCTACTATTGAAATATAAAGTAATATCTTTATTGGAACTATTGTCAGTAAATGTATAAATTGCACATCTACCTGAGAACGAAATACAAAGACAAATTAAAAACAATATATTTTTCATATTAATAATCATTCAAAACGATTGCTTTTATGATCTAGCAAAATTTAAGAAAAGAATTTTTCAATTATCAAAATTCTTAGTTTTGTATCTATTCTAATAAGCAGTCAGTTTACTTTATATCCATTGAATTATTATTACTGTTATCAACTTAATAGTCACTACATAACACAAAATATTTTAAAAGGAGATTCAATAGTCATTTTAGCAAAATTGATCATTCTAAATAGTACAAAAGTACATAATCAGAATTTTACTTTACATATCTTGACAAAAATTAGCGGGTCAAAGTTTGAATAAACAGATGATTTTCTTTATACTTTTTAATCAAATGAAAGTGATTTTGTTGAATTAAAACAATACTATGTCATAGCAAGGGACTGAAAAATGTTAAAATACAATTATTTAAAAGCCTACCAGCCACGTCTATTTGCAATTCAACACTTATTGCCTTCTTTTAAAGAAAATCTTACCGTTAAAACATATTCAGTTAATTTACATTTACCCTCTCACTTTCTGTGTTTAAAACCAATATTATTCTCCATATTAGCTATAACAAGTTTATTAACGATACTCGTTAATTCAGCACATGGTTTAAATATAACTACCGCTAATGAAATTCATGGTAGTGCTCCTTATCTCACCTATGATGGAGGTATCACTAAAGCGGATAGTACAGAAAGTTTATTGGGTATAACTTTATCCGATGGAAAAGTCATCAATGCGTTAAATGATGAATCAAGTCTAACAAATCCAATTGAATTACCGCATCAAGAAGATACTTATGCAAGTATTCAAACCATCGTTCCGTTACCAACAGCGGGTAATAGTAATTATCCTATAGTAAATATGACAGATTTACTGAAAGCACCGTATAACTATTTTGGTGATGATGATGGTGATGGTTACCAAAACAGCACAGAAGGTGTCATTGCCACTGCAAGCGGAAATATTAGTATTAAATGGGAAAATATTAATGGCATTGATATAACAGATATTGTTAAAAAAAATCCTAAGAATCCTTTTTCAACTTGTGATGCGCCATATAAGTTAACAATAACAGCAAGTAATGGCGAGTTAAACAGTATTTATGGTCAACCGAATAAGAGTAGTTTTGTTGGTGGTAGTCATAGTTATTATATTATGCCTAAAGTCGCGCCAATTGTATGTTATGCGCAGCCAAATTTAGTTTTTGACAATAAATCATATGTGCGTAATGGATTTGTTGAACATAACTTTGATGGTCCTTTATGGGATACAGCTCAATCCGGTAAAGATAAAACTACATATAGAGGTTATCCAAGTAGAGGTTTTAAAGTAATTCATGCGAGTAATAGTGGTAATTATGATGGTAAAGATTCCGTTTATAAAAATAATTTTCCAAGTACAGGGGCTCATGGATTATATTTTTATTTATTATTAAAAGGTATCACCCCTGATGCTGTATTAATAGCCAATGGAAGTAAAATAACAGCAGTAGAAGGCGGTAATGTAAGTTTAAAGCTAAGCTCGGGAGTGACTGAACAATGGTGGGGCGATAATCGTCTTAATGATGAGCCAAAGTATGGACTTATAGAGCCAGCATTAAAAGTTCAATTAATTGGGCCAAGATATAATTCTAATAACAAAAGTTTTAGACCAGTGACCTTTAAGATATATGCTGATCGTAGTAAGAGTCAATTATTGTATGAATTTAGATTGATGCGTTGGTATATTGCACAACCTAATGTGGCTTATGGCAATAAAGGGGACATAAGGTATTGGTCAAAGAGTGAGGCGTTATCTTATCAGGCTCAAGCGAAAGCGTATTGTACTAATTTAGGTAATGGTTATAGATTGCCAGATACGAATGATTTCACTAATGCTAATTCCGTCGATGAATCTGATTATCCTAATTGGGATTTGATTTGGGATGGCGGTGATCCTGATGTCTGGGAAGTTTTTCGTCGACAATTAAGCTACCGAGAAAAGGCAACAAAATGGCAAGGTGGAATTGCTAATGAATGGGGTTGCTTAGTGAATAAAGTTATGTCTGGTGCATACAGATGCAGTGGTTATCCAGAGGGTGATTGGGATGGTTATTTATACTGGAGTACAAATGTTGTTGATTATCGTTATTCTTTTCATCATGGTTCGCCAATAATGCTCGCCAGTAATGTTGGCGAGCCAAGAGTTCCTCTATTGGAATATGTGAATCACTATCCTCGTGCTGCTTGTGTAACACCATAGATTAAACTCTTTTTGTTATAGAGAAATAAATTTTGATATAAAGGTAAATGTGAAAAAGAATATGAATCTTGTAGCACGAAGTGCTACAAAATTTGAAAATTTGTATAGATTATAATCTATTAATTATTGCATCAACTGTACTGCTATCAATTTTAAATACCTTGATAATCATCTATCAAACAATATTCTCAATAGCATTGTAGTTAATAGGCCATTTATGTTTAACTTTTTATTTAAAATATCCATAATAATGTAATAAATTTCATTATATTAATTAAGAAAACTCCTATTAGTAGATAATGTAAAAAATTTGAGGAAAAGGTTTTTTTAAACGTATTATCAACAAACATTATCAAGATAATTAACATATATTTGAACAGTTAGATATAACAATACTCATTAATATTAGTATCCTTTACATATCTTGACAAATTAACTCCAATTACTATTTGATAAAATAATCTATTTTTATTATACTTCTTTAATCAAAAATATGTTTTTATTCTAATATAAAACAATAAGATAAATTTCAAATCGCTTGGAGAATAGTCAAGCTGCAGTCAGTTGGAAGGTAAATATAACTTGAAATTATTTACGGAATTAATCGCAAAATATATTTAAATTATTTAATTGAAAATTGTTTTTATTCTTAGAGTGAACCACTTCCCCACATAGCAATACTAAGAAAGATAATTCATTGAATTGTGATCATTTAATTTTAAAACTGTAATTATCTAAAATGATCAGTGCAAGTGTGTTTTCGATCAACTTTTGTACTATAAAGTTTGTATCACTATTGATAAAAATCAATAACAGTCTTTCTGTAAAATTAGTAAGCATAAATTAATTTATGCATATATTACTAGATTCAATATAAGGCGAAACGGATAATTCGATTTGCTTTGATTATACTTTTATCAGAAAAGTAATTTCATAACAATAAAACAATGAAGCGTGAATAAATGGGATTCGTAGTATGTTTAAATATAATTATTTAAAAAATAGCCATAACTTGAAATTATTTTCAATACTATTATTGGAAATTTATTCTAAATTTGTCATTGAAAAGCGTTCTATATTTTCAGTATTTAAACATTTACTACCAGGCAATTTAGCTGTAGATAAATTATTATCTAGCCGCTATTTGCGCCTTTTATTGTTAATTTTCAATCCTAATATAGTGGTAAGGTTAATCAACAAGATACAAAAAATCATTCTATTTTCTATGATTATCACAGTTAACTCAGTCTATGCTTTGAATGTCAGTACAGCTGAAAGTATACAAGGTTCTAAACCCTATTTAAATTTAGGTAACGGTAGTATTAAAGCTGATAATAGTGATTCACTATTGAGTATTACTCTTTCTAATGGCAAAGTTATCACTCCAAGTAATGATGTTTCCAGTATAACTAATCCAATATATTTACCGCATTCAAAACAGTCTTTTACAAGGATTAGAACCATTATTCCATTCACTGAACAAGGAAATCCTAATTATCCGCAAGTGAAAATTTCTGATTTACTAGGCTCGCCGTTTAACTTTTATGCTGATGATGATGGTGATGGTTTTGATGAGAATGGTAATGTTACTGCAACAGGTACCGGTAATATTAGTTTGAAATGGGAGGCACGGAATCCGAAAGTGACCGATATTAATGCTCAAAATGCATATATTGATATTACTTCGACAGTAAAAAATAACCCGAGAGAAATGATTAGTTTATGTGATAGCCCATATCGCTTAACGATAAGTACTAGTAATGGCGAATTAAAAACTGAACACGGTAAACCTAATAACAATATTTTTACTCAAAGAAGTCATACTTACTACATCAGTGCTAAAATGTTACCAACAGTCTGTTTTGCTCAGCCGAATTTACTTTATGACAACGCTTCTTATGGCAACAATATGATCAGTGTAGATTATGATGGTCCTCTTTGGGATTCAGCCAAGCTGTCAGATAATGAATATAGAGGTTTTCCAAGTAAAGGTTTTAAAGTAAGAAATGCGCATAGTAGTGGTGAATATGAAGGCGAAAATTCAGTCTATAATAATAACTTCCCAAGTACTGGTTCGAATGGCTTATATTTTTATTTATTACTTAAAGGAGCAACACCAGAGGAGATGTTAGCCGCCAATGGTAGTACGATAAACGCTAAAGAAGGTGGTAGAGTGAAGTTATCACTATCTGTTGAATCTACTCCAAAGTGGAGGCATGATGCAAGATTACCTGCACCTATTCCTTATTGGAATAGTGAACCAGCATTAAAGGTTACATTATCCGGACCACATAGTGGTTCTAACACTAAAACGTTTAATCCCGCTACTTTTAAACTCTATACCGATAGTGCTGAGACACACACATTATATGAATTTAAGATAATGCGTTGGTATATTCCGCAACCTAAAGTTAATTATGGTGAAGGTGATGCAAGAGAATGGTCAAAGAGCGATGCGCAGTCTTATCAAGCAAAAGCTCGTGCTTATTGCTCAAGTTTAGGTGCTAATTATCGTTTGGCAAATGTTAATGATTTTACTAATGCTAATCGATATCGTTATGGCTGGAACAGCGGTATTGCTGGTAGAAGTTCTAAAGCGTATCGTCGTCAGTTAAGCTACCTCTCAGCTGGTAATTGGGTCGGTGGTATAAATAATGAATGGGGATGTTTAGTTAATGATTGGAATGCTGTAGGTAGTGATCAATACCATTGCAGTGGTTATCCTGGTAGTGATTGGGATTCATATGCATATTGGACTGACAATTTGGCTAAAAATGTTACAGAGTCTGAGGATGAAGCAAAACCATTAATTAATCCTATGAATGTAGGTGAACCTATGATTTATGATTCTTATGACTATCAGTATCGAGCAGCTTGTGTTAGCCCGTAAAGCACTTCATCAGTAATTACTCACCACTGTTGCCAGTGATCAAACTGGCAACAAATTTATCCTTTCAAGTATTCAATCAAATAGAATTATTTCTAATTATTTTTATGATAAAAACATAATGCACCCTAATCGGTTCCACTCTGATCAACAAAAAAAGAATTAATTTTTGTCAAAGTTTTGGTGTTGGATAGATAAATATCTAATAACCAAGAAAGTAGATGTATGTTTAATGATTATATAAAAAATTACTATCAGCAAAAGGTAATAGGTTAAATATCAAATTTTTATATAAAAGATAAGTAGTTTATTAGTGAATAGTTACTTAGTCTTTTTAATCATTAATTAAAAGGGATTTTTAGTATTTAAAAACCCCTGTTCTCAAATTTGTCTATGAAATAATTAAAACGGTTATAAAGCGTTTTAACTCTGCTTTAGATCATTACATCTAATATAAATTGTCAGAATATTAATATTAGTAAACTTAAACTACAGTCATATAAACCTGATTATTCAGTAAGTTTTTAGGATCAAACTGTTGTTTAATGGTACGCATTAATTGGCGATTTGCTTCAGGAATTGCAGCATTGTAATAACTTACTTTCGCCGTTCCGATGCCATGTTCTGCTGAAGGCAATCCGCCCAATTCAAGACATTTTTGATAAAGCGCTTGGTGAACATTTTGCAGATCAAATTGCCATTGTTTGTCATCACGATTATCACGCAAAATGCATAGATGAATGTTCCCATCACCAGCATGACCAAAGGCTAACATGCGCATTTGAGTTTGTGCTTCTAGCTGTTTGGTGAAATTGATAAAATCGCTAATGCGATTTATTGGTACCACAATATCGATTGGGTCTTGTTCGGTGATTGCTTCTACTGCACGTACTAGCGAACCACGAATCGTCCAGATTTGACTGGTTTGATTGCTATCTTGGGCAACAAAATAGTCACACCCGCCTAAATTTGCTAGCAGCTGTTTGCGTTGTTGTTCAATGGTTTGTAGATCGGAACCATCAAGCATAATAATTAGATAAGCTTGGCTATTTGGTAGTGGGAATTTAAAGCCTGAGTACTGTTCACCCCACTGTGCGACTTTACGTTCAACAAACTCCAATGCAGTAGGTGTAAGGGTGTGTAACACGGTGGTAATACTATTGATAGCTTGTTCAATAGTGTTAAAACCAACAATAAAGGTTTGTGATACTTTTGGTTTGGCTATCAGTTTTAAAGTACATTGTGTGATGATACCTAAGGTACCTTCACTGCCAATAAAGAGGTGTTTTAAGGCTAGTCCTGTGTTGTCTTTAACATTTTTACTACCAATATTTAACACACTACCATCAGCCATTACAACTTCAATTGCTTGCACATAATCTCGAGTCACACCATATTTTACCGCCCGCATACCACCAGCATTAGTACTAATATTTCCGCCAACAGTAGCATTTTTAGCGCCCGGATCTGGCGGATAAAAAAGGTCATGTTGTTCAACAAACTGTTGCAGGTCTTGCAGTAAAATACCCGATTGCACAGTAACGGTGAAGGTTTGCTTGTCTAATTCCACAATATGATTCATTAAGGATAAATCAAGAATAATACCGCCATTAGGAATAGTCGAGCCGACTAAGTTAGTACCAGCACCACGGGTGGTAATATTAAGATTGTTGTTATTAGCGTATTTAACAATTGCAGCTACTTCTGCTGTGGTTTTGGGGTAGACTAATATATCGGCATAGCCATATTTTAATTTTAAACCATCAGTTAAATGTGATTGTGGGATCGCATTTTTTGCAATGATACGTTTAGGATCTGTAATAATTTCTGTGAGTTTGTTCATGCTGAATTACCGACTATTTATAACTTTTATCGAAGTGGTTGGCTAACTTGTCACCAAGGTATTGAATCACCATCACAATAAAAATAAGAATAATAATACATAAAATGAGGATTTCGGTTACATAGCGTTGATACCCATAACGAATGGCTAAATCACCAATACCACCACCTCCAACAACCCCAGCCATAGAGCTAAAACTAATAAGCGAAATGGTGGTAACCGTTGCGTGTCGAATCAATTGTGCCATCGCTTCTGGAAATAAAATACCGAATATAATGCGGATATGCGATGCACCACTTGCTACCGCTGCTTCTATCACCCCTTTATCTATTTGACTAAATGCATTTTCAGCTAACCTAGCATAAAATGCGATAGCTGCAAGTGAAAGAGGGAAAATTACCGCTTTGGGGCCTACAGTCGTACCGACTAGTAACGCACCCAAAGGTAGTACTGTAACCATTAAAATCAAAAAAGGAATTGAACGAGTGGCATTGATGATAAAATTAGCGATACTATTAATAATTCTGTTTTTGAAGAAGAACTGATTTGACATTAAAAACAGCAATAAACCTATGAGTGTGCCGAATACCAAACCGGCTAACAATGACCAACTTACCATGATAAATGTTTCGTAAGCTGCTTGCCATAACATTTGCGCCATTTCGGCAATGGTGAGCTTTATCATTAATTTATTTCCTCAATAATAACTTCTTGCTGTGCTAATTTTGTTATCAAATTTTGAATATTATCTGGTTCCCCAATAATTTCGATCACCAAATTCCCTAACGCTTGATTATCAAAATACTCTATAAAACCATGCAAAATATTGAATGCCACCTGAGTTTCAATTGCTGATTGATATAGTATTGGTTGGGTGGTATTTTCGTTAATATAACGCAAACGCACTAATTTACCTTTGGCATTTTGTTTGATGATATCTGGTAAATGTGTGTTTTCATCAATATTGAGAAATTCTTGCGTGAAGCGTTGTTTAGGGCCGGCAAAAAGGTTAAATGTAGTGTTCATTTCCACTATTTCGCCTTGTGACATTACCGCAACTCGATGACAGATCTTTTTAACCACATCAATTTCATGAGTAATGAGTACTATGGTCAATGCAAATTTTTGATTGAGCTCTTTTAATAAATCAAGTATTGCACTAGTGGTAGTTGGATCTAATGCACTCGTCGCTTCGTCACATAATAGAATTTTTGCATCATTGGCAAGCGCTCTAGCAATGCCAACTCGTTGTTTTTGCCCACCACTGAGTTCGGCAGGGTAGGCATTAGCCTTATCGCTTAACCCAACTAAATTAAGTAATTCAGTGACTCTATTTTTTACTGCATCACCTTTTTTTCCGGCAGCTTTAAGCACAAATGCAATATTTTCATAGACAGTTTTCGATGACGCCAAATTAAAGTTTTGAAAAATCATCCCAACTTGAAAACGAAATGCTTGCAGTTGACGACCGCGCAAGGTTTTTATGTCAACACCATTGATAATGATTTGTCCAGAAGAGGGATCTGCAAGCCGATTAAGCGTTCTTACTAATGTACTTTTGCCTGCGCCGCTCGATCCTATAATACCGAAGATCTCGCCTTGATTAACATCAAACGAGACCTTTTTTACAGCTTCAATCACTTGCTGATTTGCTTCGAATTGTACCGAAACATCTTTTACCTGAATTAATGGGCTAGTTTGCATAATTAAAATAACTGATAATCTGGTTTTTGGAAGGTATAGAAAATACCATTTTTATCATTAATCACTTGAGCAAATTCTGGTGATTTAAGTACGTCGATAATGTCTTTGCCTAATTTATCTTTAGATTCACTGCGAATCGCAATAACATTTTTGAGATCTTTATCTAATACTTCTTGATAAAGCGCTTTTGAAAGATCTAACCCTGCACCAATCGCATAATTGCCATTAACTACTGATAATACAGCGCTATCTAAAGAACGTGGTGTTTGTGGTGCTTCAATGGGTACAATATTTAAACCATAACGATTTTCGATTACGTTATTAGGGGTGAGATTATTTTTATCCACATTTGGATCGAGCTTAATTAATCCAGCGGCTTCTAAAATACGTAATGCACGAGCTTCATTAGTCACGTCGTTAGCTATAGTGACTTGATCACCTTGTTTTAACTGTGAAAAATCAGTAATTTTACTTGAATAAATTCCAGCACCAGCAGTTGGTACAAAGCCAACAGCAGTGATATCTAAATTGCGCGCTTGTTTAAAGTTATTAAGGTAAGTTAAATGTTGAAACAAATTAACATCGATCTCTTTATTGGCTAGTGCTAAGTTTGGTTGAACATAATCGCTAAATTCACGAATCTCAACTTGATAACCCTTCTTTTCTAAACCTGGTGCGATAGCTTGTTTAAACATATCTCCATATGGCCCAGCGGCAACACCTACCGTAATTTGATTTTCTTTCTTAGCATTGTCACAACCAGTTAAGACAATTAGAGACGATAAAATAGCTAAACTAGCCACAATTATTTTTTTAAACATGATAATTTTTCCTTTAGTTTGGATAATCTTTCTAAAGCTGCAATTAGCGTTGGTTCTTGTTTTGCAAAATGGAAGCGAATATAGCGATATTCAGGGTGCTTAAAAAAGGCGGAGCCTGGTACGGCAGCTACACCCACCTCTCTGATTAACCATTCACAAAATTCAAAATCAGTATTAAAAGGATTAATCTCTGAAATATCAACTAAGACATAATAAGCACCTTGAGGTTCATAATATGTAAGTCCTATGTCATCTAATCCACTTAAAAATAAACGACGTTTATCAGTATAGGTTTGGGTTAACTGTTGGTAATAATCGTCATCTAAGGCTAATCCTGCACAAGCTGCTTTTTGTAATGGTGCTGCTGCACCAACTGTAAGAAAATCATGAATCATCTTACAACCATCAATAATTTTCTTATCAGCAATAATATATCCAAGTCGCCAACCAGTTATCGAATAGGTTTTCGATAGTGAGCTACAGCAAATTGTTCGCTCTTTCATATTGGGAAAACTAGCTAAATAGAGATGTTGATGTGGTGCGTAAACCATATGCTCGTAAACTTCATCGGTAATAATGTAAGCATCAAACTCAATAGCTAGTTGGCTTATATAGTCAAGTTCTGTTTTGGAAAATACCTTGCCACAAGGATTGCTAGGATTACATAAAATTAAAGCTTTAGCTCCTTGTTCAAAAGCTTGTCGTAGTTGTTGCTTATCAAATTCGAATGTTGGTGGAATTAGCGGTACATAAATTGGGGTAGCATCGGATAGAATCGCGTCTGCCCCGTAGTTTTCGTAAAAAGGTGAAAAGATAATCACTTTATCTTTCGGATTACAGACCGTCATCACCGCACACATCATTGCTTCGGTACTACCACATGTTACCAGCACATTTTCATCAGGATTGATATCAATATTCATTAATTTTTGTTGTTTTTTAGCTAATAAACGTCGAAATTCAGCTGAACCCCACGTAATTTCATATTGATGAGGACCATCATCCGCAGCTTGTTTTAATGCATCAATTAAAGGTTTAGGTGGGTCAAAATCAGGAAACCCCTGAGATAAATTGATTGCTTGATATTGATTAGCGATCCGAGTCATCCGACGGATAACCGAATCAGAAAAGTGATCGAGTCGATTGGCTAATTTATGCATTGTTTTTTATTTATTAAAATTATGAAGCAAATGATTATAATATAAAAACTTAATTTAGCTGTTAAATAATATATTTATATATAGTTATATTTTTTTCTTATAACAAAGTTAATAGTTGATATTAGTTATTCAAAAAATTTTGAGGAGTGCACTTTT
>NZ_NASN01000064.1:0-12192 GCF_002142015.1 Gilliamella sp. A7 | reverse complement strand
TAGCTATTCTTATTTTATATAATACAATTCACTGTTGTTGCTCACCATTTATAAATTCCTCACAATCCCACTTAACAACAAAATAGCATAAAAATGCATATTATAAATCTATAAGCTAATCAAAAAGATTGATTTCGTCTTTTTAATGAATTATTATTCAAAATTAATGCATAATTATTATAAGGAGTTTATAAGATGAAAAAATTTAGCCATATCATTGCTAGAACACCAGCGAAATCATTAATCAATGGCCTAACGTCGGCTAATCTAGGCAAACCTGACTATCAAAAAGCGCTCGATCAACATAACAGTTACATTCGAGCATTACAACAGTGTGATGTCGATATTACAATTTTACCAGCTAGCGAACAATTTCCTGATTCAGTTTTTGTCGAAGACGTTGCCCTTTGTACGCCTCATTGCGTAATTATTACTAGACCAGGAGCCGAATCTCGTCGAGCAGAAACTGAGTTAATCACTGAAGCGGTTAGTCGCTTTTATCCAAATAAAGTGGAATATATTCAGGCACCAGGTACCGTTGAGGCCGGTGATATCATGATGGTTGAAAATCACTTCTATATTGGTCTATCTGCTCGTACCAATCAAGAAGGTGCAAACCAAATGATTGCAATATTGGAAAAATATGGTTTAACTGGTTCGGTCGTCACTTTAGAAAAAGTATTACACTTAAAAACGGGACTTGCCTATTTGGAACACAATAACTTATTAGCTGCAGGTGAATTTATTACTAAGCCAGAATTTCAACATCTCAATATTATTGAGATCCCTGAACAAGAAAGTTATGCCGCTAACTGTATATGGGTCAATGAACGGGTAATAATGCCAGCTGGTTATCCAATTACCAAAGCAAAAATTGAAGCACTCGGTTATCAAGTCATTGAAGTTGATACTTCAGAATATCGCAAAATCGATGGTGGAGTAAGCTGTATGTCATTGCGATTTTAATTTAAAAAACCACAAAAATTAAACCAATTAAATAAGAAAACAATATGAATACACCAGTAAGAAAAAAGCTTGGCATACTTCCTCTCACATTACTGGTGGTGGGAAGTATTGTCGGTAGTGGTATTTTTAGTTTACCACAAAATATGGCCGAAGGCGCCGGTGCAGGTGCGATACTTATCGCATGGGCCGTAACATTATTCGGCATGTTTATGCTGACACGAATATTTCAATATCTTTCTATTCGGTTTTACAAAATTAATGAAGGTTTATATGGTTATGTTCGTGAAGGGTTTGGGGATTATATCGGTTTTAATGCTGCATGGGGTTATTGGATATCAGCTTGGATGTCTTGCACCAGCTATTTAGTTATCTTATTTAGTGCATTAGGATCCTTTGACTGTTTTGCATTTTTCGGTAATGGTACAACAATTCCTGCCGTTATTGCTGGACTTATCTTTTTATGGATCATGCACTTTTTTGTTATCAACGGAATTTACCAAGCATTTTTACTTAATTGTCTAGTCACGATAGCTAAAATTGTACCTATCGGTTTATTTATCGTTTGTGTTGTATTAGCCTTTAAAGTTTCAACTTTTAACACTGATTTTTGGGGAACACCACAATTAGGTTCAATCATTGATCAGGTAAAATATACTATGCTTTATACAGTATGGGTTTATTTGGGGATTGAAAGTGCTACTGTCTATGCTGCACGAGCGAAAAATATAATCAGTATAAGTCGAGCCACCTTTTTTGGTTTTGCCATTACAAGTCTTTTATTAGTTTGTGTTTCCGTTCTTTCATTAGGCATTGTGCCACAACATGAACTCGCACAAATGAAAAATCCGTCAATGGCAGTGGTAATTGAACATGTCGTTGGTAGTTGGGGGGCCACATTTATTAATATAGGTTTGATAGTTTCAGTAAGTGGTGGATTATTGTCGTGGTTAATGTTAGCTGCAGAAATGTTATTTTTAGCCGGTCAAGGTAAACAACATACTGTTCCTAGCTGCTTTGGTAAACTTAATAAAAACAGCACGCCAGCTAATGCTTTATGGTTAACAACCAGCTTAATTAGCTTGTTGATTATACTTGCTCATTTTTATGAATCTGGTTATAACACCCTGATTCAATTATCAACATCTATGGTGCTGATCCCCTATCTACTTTCAGCACTGTTTATGTTTAAATTAGCAATACATCAACCTAGAAAATATCTCATTTTCATTGGTGCATTTGGCTCGCTATATGGATTTTGGTTGATCTATGCTGGTGGCATATCATATTTACTACTATCAATGATCTTATATAGTGTTGGGCTACTGTTTTATCTTTATGCCAGAAAGCAAAGACAACTGTCAGCATTTAGCTATTTACATGATAAAATTTATGCCATAGCTATAGTGGTACTTGCCATTATTGCCATTATTTATTTTTATATCATTCCTCATTAATCAATAAATTAGGCGTTATTTTCGAAATAGATAAAAATCAGCCAACAATTGTCTAAATTGTTGGGAATAACGCCCTTCTTCATCTCGCATACACAAGAATTGGCGTTCAACACTAGCATGCCGATTAAATGAAAATGCCATCAATACTAATGAATAGTCTTTATTTGCTGTATATTTAACTTGTAGTTCATGACATAAATATAACTGATTTGACACACTTAATTGCTTAAATTGGTCAGCGAGATGATAAGGTAACACTAGACAAAACAATCCATTTGGTTTCAATAAGCGCCTCACCACATCTATAAGCTGCTGATAATTGAGACTTTCAGTATAACGGGCTAATTGCCGTTCTGTGCTACGACACTCTACAGCAGACTGAAAATAAGGAGGATTAGTGACAATTAAATCATAACATCCTTGCTCAGTGGTCCTAAATTGATTCACATCGATATTTAATGGCTCAATATTTTTAAATCCTGCATTTAAGCTATTCTCTCGACATTGCAATACCGCTTGCATATCGATATCAATTGCATCAATTTGACATGCTTGGTGTTCTATACGTTGAGCCAACATTAAGGCAATTACACCGCATCCGGTACCGATATCTAAAACATATTGTACATCATCCTTAATTGGTACCCATGCACCTAATAAACAACTATCAGTTGTCACCTTCATTGGGCTTTTATCATGGGCAACAAAAAAACGTTTAAAGGTAAATCCACCTTGTTTTAACGATAATTGATTATTTGGCATGATTAAACTTTCTAAATAATGGCTTATTTGAGGCAATTGCATCAGCCCATCGAGTTGGTTCAGGCAATCGATAACCACGTAAGCATTGATTAACCCAATGTAACGCACTTGTTTGGCTGATTCTATGTCCTGCGGAAACAAACAACGGATTACAGTTATTTTTACTTTGCAATACCCAACCTATCTGCTCTTGCTTATCAAGTAAAGGCGTTACCTTTCCAGCAAGTTTAGGTTGCACTTCATACTGTCCACATAACTTTCTTTTTGCAACGCCAATAGTTGGCATATCTAATAATAGCCCCAGATGGCTAGCGATACCTAATCGTCTTGGATGTGCAACTCCTTGCCCATCAACCAATAATAAATCGGGTTTTTGCTTTAACTGTTGCCATGCATTGAGCAAAGCAGGATATTCACGAAAAGACAAATAACCAGGAATATAAGGAAAACTAGTTTCTAATCGAGCGATATGATACTCAACCACGACAAAATCAGGATAAGTCAACGTCACTATCGCGGCACGCGTAACCTTACCATCTTGCTCAAAACCAACATCTGTACCAGCAATTAATTTGATTGCTGGATTAAATTCATCAACCAGCCTCACCTGTTCGGCTAATTGTTGTTGTGAATGTTTTAATTGTGCTAAATTGATAGACATTTCAATTTTGCTCAGTATTATGAGTTGCAATAAAACGATTTTACCAGAATTAGTATGCCTTATACATTAACAAATCCTAGCCAATTAACCGAAGAGATAAAAAAAAGCCGCTTTATTGTCAATGCGGCTCCAATTATTAATGCTCAACAGGCAGCCGAGTTTATCGACAGCGTCAGTGATCCAAATGCAACACATAATTGTTGGGCATGGAAAATTGGTCAACAATATCGCTTTAATGATGATGGTGAACCAACTAGTACCGCAGGCCGCCCTATTTTATCTGCCATCGAAGGTCAAGATTGTGATCAGGTGGTAGTGGTAGTTACCCGTTATTTTGGTGGTATCAAATTAGGTACAGGTGGACTCATTCGGGCTTACGGTGGTTCGGCTAGTCATTGTTTACAACAAGCAGAATTAATTGAACTTATCGCTAGAATTTCTTTGCAATTTCACTGCTATTACAATGAATGGCCAATTATCGAAAACCGTTTAAAAGAACTGGATGCGCTCATTGAACAACAAGATTTTGATGCTGAAGGTGTAACTGTCAGTATTGCTATCACACTAGATAATCTAGCTATACTCAAAAAAAATATTAGCGATATTACTCGCGGTAGAGTGATTATCAAGACTTAAAATACCTGTATAAACACACAGTCAAATATAACAAAAAAATTGGTAGAAATCGTAAACTGAGTATTTTAATTATAAAACAAATGGTTATAATTAGAGTGTTCCCTATACACATAGGGATAAACCGGCACATTGTCAGAATGTGGCGGATTAGCGTATGTGTTCCCTATACACATAGGGATAAACCGTGATTGTTATGTCATCCCGGTTGATCGATTAGGTGTTCCCTATACACATAGGGATAAACCGTATATCTTTCATCAATTATATCCCATACACCAGTGTTCCCTATACACATAGGGATAAACCGCGCGTGTTGTTGAAGAGATTAAATTTGAAGGAGTGTTCCCTATACACATAGGGATAAACCGGGCCAGATCCGCATGAGGACTATATTTGAACAGTGTTCCCTATACACATAGGGATAAACCGGTAAGGGAAATGCGCAATCATTAAATTCTTGTGTGTTCCCTATACACATAGGGATAAACCGAAAAACTAACTGGTGTTAGTTTATTGTGGGATGTGTTCCCTATACACATAGGGATAAACCGTTTAGAATCAAATAAGAATCATAAAATTTATTGTGTTCCCTATACACATAGGGATAAACCGGGTTTGCTGAATGTTTTCGGTGATTGCTAGACGTGTTCCCTATACACATAGGGATAAACCAATTGCATTAGCTTAGAAAAAAATTAATGTTCCCCGTGGGTACAAGGGCAGACCGTACAATCGGTTTTTAAACAAAGTTTATTGTGTATAATATTCTACTTTACTACCGCAGAGGTAGTTATTAAATTCAGACAAACCGCCTTCTGGCGGTTTTTTATTGCTCCGAATTCCTAAATAACCTACTATTGCCTAAAAAAGGAGATGGTATGAAAAAGATTGTGTTGTTAGGGTTAGCCTGCTTTGCGTTGTGTGGTTGTGGTGATGATAAAGTGACAAAAGGGTATCTTGTTGGTAAATGGGACTGCACTAATAAAAAATATGAGAGTGAATTTGATTTTAAATTTGAAAAATACAGTGATTATTCTGAAGCAAGTAGCAAACAAGTAATTCGCTCATATAAAGTTGTTAATGGAGTTTTATTAAAGAAAACTGCGGATAACGAAGCTGAAGAGGTTGATTTGGATGAAATTTATAATAATCAAATAATAAAAGGTAATAGTGGTGATTGCGAATATACAACAATCAGAAATTTAGTAAAAAATTCAAATAATAAGTTTACTTCTGATTTAGAAATGATATTTAATTGTTCCTATAAAAATAATTCATTAGATAAATTTAAAATAAAAACAGAAAACGTTTGCACAAGAATAAAATAAATATTACTTAATGTGTTCCCTACCAATATAAAGATAGATTCAAAATGGATGAATATGACAGAGAGAGCTGGAAGTATTTTTGTTTTGTTTTCGAGTAAAATTCAACTATTTTTGACCAGCAAAACTCAATATTACTGGTCAAAAACTTACTAAAAGAGAATTAAATTTTCGGTTTGATTATTTAAACGTTACTAAATCTTTATAATGTTTATTTACAGCAGCTATTAACGACCTAACTTGTTCATCACCATCAATAAAAATGTAAACATTATCTAATCTAGGATAATATTGCTTGAAAAACTTTCCACTTTTAGTACCTGCAGGACAAAAATGGAAAACAAGTGCATCCTTGCTACAACCCATAGCCATAAAATCGTCCCAATAAAAAATACCTTCCATATCGATCGATTTTATGTAGATACCTTCTTGGAAATAAGCACAATAACATTCAACAGGCCATTCAAGATTTTTTTTATAAAGCTTCTTAACTGAACGTATTTCTAAATATATTTTGAAATAATGATCTACAAGATAGACTAAAATTCCTATGTCAATCAATAGAACTAAAGCAAAATAATTACCAATTTTGTAGGCCAAAGAAGGCGAGAATAAATTAATTATGTAAGTTACTATAATAACGAGGATAAAGGCAAGAATCACTGCAAAAAAAGTGAATATTGCCTTTTTAGGAAAATACATACGATGCATTATTCGGGGAATTTTTGCTAAAATATCTGCTCGGGATTCAAACTTAATTGTACGCTCAAACAAAAAATGCGCCTCTTTAGGATCGAAAGCATAATAAGGTTTTTTAACTCGTGGTTTCATTGATATTCCTAATACGATTTCTTTTAATGATAAACAGAATTATTATAGAACATCACGATTAGTTGTAAATTACCTCTTTCACTTTTCTATCGCATATAGGAATTCCCTTATAATTTTATGTAGTTAATTCTCCTATTAATATTTATTGTTAGCTAATATCTTTGTAAAACTTATTAAAATATTGAAGATAATTTTATTTATCTTTCAATTCATATACAGTACCGTCACCCCAAGTACCAATATAATAGCTACCATTATGATAAGCTAACGCTACTGCTCCAGATAAATTGCCAACTAAGGTCGATACTTTTTTAGTTTTTACATCAATTTTTCGAACCATTCCAGCACCATTATCAATAACGGCGGCAACATTTGGTGCAACTGTAACAATACCAACACCTGGGCGATTAAAATCCGAACCTAGCTCAGTTTTAGTGCCATTTGGGCTGATCATGGTTAAACGACCACTGTATTGTGAAACAACTAAACTGTTATCAGCTAATTGAGTTACACCAACTGGTGTGGTCAATCCACGAGCAATAATGCTTTTTTTCTTAGTTTTAAGATCAAGAGAAACTATCTCACCAGTTGAACGATTAGTAATGAGTAATTGGCCTTGATTAGAAAAAGCGATACCAGTAGGAGTATGATAACCATCAGATATTTTTTCTGATTTACCATTACTATCAATTTTTACAATATAATCATCGCCATATGATGAAACATAAACATTATCTTCTGCATCAATAACGATACCAGCTGGTGAAGATATACCTGAATAAAAAGTCTCTGTTTCACCATTTGATTTGACTCTCGTAACTGAGTTACCTGACCAATTGGTTACATACATTAATCCCTTACTATCAAACGCAATGCCTGTTGGTGCACTAAAGCTTGAAGAAATTTTAGTTAAATCAGCCATACAGAATGCTCCATAAAAACAACAAAATATAAATAGTGAAAATTGTAACAATCTTTTTTTCATGATGAGTCTCCTTAATAATTAATACCTACAATTTTATTTTCTATGATTACTTTTGATAAGTTGAATACCAACTAACGCTAAAACTAGATTAACAATTGTCAATAAGACACAAATAGCTATCACGCCATTCCAAGCCATATTTTGATAAACGATACCTAATAAATAGGTACCAATACTGCCTCCTGCCAAACAAGAAAGTAAATATAAGGATGAAATAGCTCCGCGTGAATTAATGGGTACATTTTTATTAAGCATGGCAATAACTAATGGTTGAATACCAAATACAAATAAAAACAAACTAAAAATCCCTAACCCAATAACATATAACCTTGAGCTATAACCAATAGTCACAACCGTTACACATACAGCTAACAAATAAATGATTAAAAGATAGCGTTCATTTATAACCCGTAATAATTTACTCGTAATTATGGTGCCAATAATCGCACTAAGCCCAGCAAAATTAAGCCATCCCAAAACTGTTGCAGATAAAGAAAAAGGTGCACTTTTTAGATAAAAAGTGAGTAGTGAAGATAATCCTAAATAAACAAAGAAAAGTAGAAAACCAACAGATAGAAATATTATCACTGTTTTATCAAATAATATTTTAATTGCCGTCAAATATGTACCAATTACACTGGTGGTTGAAGATTGATGGCTTGATTGTTTTATCGCGAAAGGAACAAAAAGACATGCTATCGTTATCAAACCGGCATATATGGCAAAGGCAACTTGCCAAGACCAAAAATCAGTTAACATAGCAACCAAACTTCGACTAAAAATAATACCTATAATTGAAGCTGAAATCATAATACCCATTGCTTGCGGTAACTTATGATTAGGCGTGTTTTTAGCTGTATAAGCAAACAATGCTGCCGGAACCGCTGCGGCAAAAAATCCGATCAATGACATAACCACCAAATATAAATTGAAACTATCTACAATCACAGATAACTCTAGGCAACAAACAGTTCCAATACTGCCAACCAAAACTAACAACTTGGTTGAAACTTTATCCGATAAAGGGCCATAAATAAAAAATGAGATAGCATAAAAAAAGCAAGATAAGCTAAATACATTTCTAGCAGCTAAAATATCGATATCATAAGTTTGTGAGATCTCTTGAAAGATAAGTTGGCTTATATAAACCGATCCAACTAACAGCACGATTAATAATGCTGATAGCACTAAACGCGGTTTTGTCTGTATTGAATCTTCTGTAAAGATGGATTCCATGAACAAAATACCAATTGCTAATTGACTAAATTTAAGAAAGGTTATCTAACAATGCAGCAATATAGAAATACATATTTTGTTATACGAAATTCGTATTGCAGAGAAAATGATACAAACAAATGCAAAAAGCAAAGTTCTCATTCATAATAATAGCCTGATTGAGATAGATAAATGACACAACCACTTACAAAATAGCTAAATAATTTATTAGGGATAATAAAATTTATGGACATCTATAGCAAAAGATTACCAACGATTAAGCAATTACAATATTTTATTGCTGTTTGTGAAGAACTCAGTTTTACTGGTGCAGCTGAAAAACTGGGCATTAGTCAACCCCCTCTTTCAACACAAATTAGGAATTTAGAAGACACTTTGCAAAGCACTCTGTTTTTGAGAAACTCACACAATGTGGTATTAACTAAAGAAGGGGAAATATTAAAATCCAAAGTAACACAATTATTGAATGATCTTTGTGCTATCACTAAAGCAAATAAAATAAATATCCTTGAAAAGATCACGATAGGGACAACAAAAACCTTATCTTTTGATTATATTCCATTTTTTAAATTGTTTTTGTCAGAATTTAAAGATGAAACTGAAATATATAAACATAATTATACATCGAAAGAACTACTACTTGAATTACAAAAAGGCAATATCGATTTTGCAATTGTCTCCGATTATCCAACTAGAGATTTTAGCGAAAACTCATTACTCATTTATCAAGAACCAGTAACATTAGTATTACCGGCAAGTCATCCATGTAGTCAACAAAATAAAGTAAATCTTAATGATGTAACTGATTTACCATTATTTTGGTTTAAACAACAGGTAAATCCTTTTTTTTACGATCAATGTGAACAAGTGTTCAATAAACTCGACCATCCACTATCTCGTCGAGCTGAACTTGCAGATAATTTATCTATGCTCCTGGAGGTTGCATTAGGTAAAGCAATGATGCTTCTACCACAATCAATGACACAAGCTAAAGTAGATGGAGTTACCTATAAAAAATTGATCTCAAATCAACATAAAAGATTAAAAATAAATATTTATCTTATATGGCGTAAAAATTTAAAAATTACCACAGTTAATCAGGCGGTAATAAATTATTTTAAACAAGGGTAAACTATAAAATGTGCTCATTAACAGCATAAAAAACCCCTTTCCTCAAAATTTTTGTTTTTAATTATTTGCTGATTATAGTAATTTACGTCGAAAACTTTCAATAAAGTTTTCGATAACACTATTGTTAGTATATCCATCTTGTTAATTTCCTTAACAACATGGTTTGCTTTGGATTTAAGTTTATATGCTTACCTTCAATTTCTACGCTTCGCTCATTAGAAAATAAATGTTCAGAAAGCAAATATGAATCTCATTGTTCCGAAGCAATATTTTGATTTAAACTTTTGTTCATTTGAACAAAAAACTACTGAAATCAATTATCATAATCACTTAAATCATATTTACCGATTAATTCATCCCCCAATGCTGTTTTGCGAATATTTTCAAAATAAATATGCAAATTACATTTTGGAAAAGCACAATAAACAAATTGATATTTTGTCACTTTCTAATTATATATGCTGAAATTTTGAAATGAAGCTGCAATATTTGCGTAACAATAAAAGCCGATTGTTTTAAATTCGTAGATTAAAAGCTTCATCAATTAGGCTGGAAAAATATGACATTGACTAAAATTTCAATGTTCATTTTCTGCTGTGAATTATTCGGCGTGATAATACTTAATGTACTATCACGCTAGTGATTAGGTTACTTTCCTTTTCAAACTTTAGTTATAACGTTCAATCCCAAAATTGTTTATAATTATAAATTCAATCGCTCTAATAAAATAAAAACACAAATTGATAAAATCTAACTATCAGTCACTACTTGCAAACAAGAAAATCAGGCGCATTCAATCTTTCGTCATCAACACCTATTAGTCCTGATCCTGAATTGACATCAACATGATTTCCATAATTACTGCCATAATAACGATCTTTTGTCCAATATCGATCCTTATTATGCTCCCAATTAGAGTCAGGATAAGATTCTTTAATCGTATAACCCCATTCAGGAAAAACCCCCTCACCAATTGCACGAGTGTAAGCATTGTAGATGGTTTGTTGTTTCCAATCACCTCTAACTTCATATAAAGGTGCATTAGTTAGTTCTTTATAAGAAAGTAAGTTATCTTCATCACATTTTTTAATTGCTTCCATCCAATTATCACGAAAACCTTTAACTGGATTTACCCATATACTGGTAGGATTGAAGGTATAATCATGTTTTACATTTGAATCTCGCTTTAATGTTGCACGAACAGTTACATCTCCTTTAGGTTTACCATTTAAAGTGACATAACCATTCTCATCAACTATAACTTGTTTTCCAGGATTATTGGGGATAGTAAAAGTATAATCACTTGCAGGACCATTAAAAATTAACTGAAACTTAGCACCTTTGAAACCAGTTGTTGGAAATTTTTTACCTCCTGATTCAGTTGGATTGATTTTAAATCCTAAATTTGGCACATAATCTGAATTATAACCGCCACCAGCGTCGGTTCTAGACGTATAATTAGGGTCATTCCATCCACTAAATGTATTGGAACTATCAAAACTTACCCATTGATAACTTGGATATTTTTCAATAGCATAAGGTTTTACATAGCAAAGCTTTGATGACAGTGAGATTTTGTATACTTTTTTTAATGTTACAAAATCACTTTGTTTTGGCTGACCATATTGTGAAAATGTTTGCACTTGATTACTTATCTCTAACCTTAATGGCAATGCGTAATCTGTTCCACATTCTGTTAGCTTTGTTTTATCGCTAGGAGTTATTTTATTACCATTAGCATCAAACCACTGCCAAACAGTTTCCGTCATTAAAAATGGTTGAATAGGATCAATACCGTCACCGTCTAGATCTTGATAATTAAGTTTATTATCTACTGCTTGATAATTAAATTGATTTACAACAAATTTATTTAGTTCTAAATTACCGTCAAACTCTTTAATTTCACCTTCTTTTATATTACCAGTTGATTCACTATAAAATACGCCATTTACTGTAAAACCATGTCCATCAGCTGCTACTTTTAGATTAACAACTTCAGGGCTATTTCCCTCAATAGCTTTGACAGTAAAACAATTTAAACCATAAGCATAAGGCAACATAGTTGAACATAGAAAAATAATAAGTAACTTTAATTTAAAAAATTGCTGAAATAAAAAGGATAATAAATTATTTAAAGTTAAAAACGGTTTAAATAAGAGTTGTAAAAAAAACGATATGCTTTTGTTTAAATGGTTATATAAATAC
>NZ_NASN01000063.1:0-12343 GCF_002142015.1 Gilliamella sp. A7 | reverse complement strand
AAAATCAGAAATGTATCATGGACAATGCTTTCAAGATGCAGATGAATTGATTGAAAAAATAGAAGAATATATAGAATACTACAACACCAAACGGATTAAAGCCAAATTAAAAGGCCTGACTCCGGTTGAATATCGAAATCAGGCCTTACAAGCCGCTTAATAAAACTGTCCAACTTTATGGGGTCACTTCAATTTTTAGGCGGTTTTTTTTATTTTAATCAATGGAAAAATCTCGAAATGTTTCAATCGATAATTTCCAATTATTAACCGCTTTCCAATATTTTTGCTCTTGTTCCAAATCTAATAGAATCAGCCTATTATTTTCAACAAACAGCTTATCTATTGCTAGTGTCACTTTGGTGAACTTTTCTTGCGACAAAATTAACTTGAAAGCATTAAGATCTAGATCAGTACTGCGTTGATTGTTTATGAGTATTGATAATCTGAGAATTTGTAACATGGCAATAATATGATTAAATTCAAACAAACTAAAATAAGGAAACTCTTCTATATTAATCGATTTTCTATGGTAACGAACCAACGTTGATAACAATAATTGTTGTTCTTCATTAAATCCAGGTAAATTACTATTCTTTAGAATATAACTAGAATGTTTATGAATAGAAGAGAAGTTAATTTTTAAACCTACCTCATGCAATTGCGCTGCCCAATATAAAATGGATTCCACACTTTGTGGTATGATCATGGATGATTGTGCTTTCCATTGAGAAAAAAGGTATTTTGCCGTTTTTACAATTTGTTTAGCATGGCGCTCATCAATATTATAGTGTTGCGATAGCGATTCAGCTGTTGTTTGTCTGATATCTCGATAGTTCGGCCCATCAATAAGTTCGTAAAGAACACCTTCACGTAAAGCACTTGGACTAAATTGTAATTCTTCTAAACCTAATGCATTAAAAACGCCACTGAAGATGGCTAGCCCACTAACAAAAACATTTTTTCTTTCCTCGGATAGAGATGGGAAATCAATTTCATTAAAATTATTAAATTCTAATACGTAACTGATTAAATCATCCAAACGTTTAGGGGTGATAATTCCGTCGCTAACCCCAATATCGAGTAAAATTTTATAAATGCTTTTAATGGTACCGGATGTACCGAAAGCTACACTAATATTCTGTTTTTTTATCAAGTTAATTAAATTTTCAATTTGTTGTTCTGCAGCTAGTTTTGCTTGTTGAAAAGAATGGTAATCGATTTTCTTTTGCGGAAAAAATTGTTTAGTATAAGTAACACACCCCATTGGTCTGCTAGCTACTAGTATTGGTTTTAAATCATTACCTTTACCAATAGCAATTTCAGTAGAACCACCACCAATATCAACCACGAATTTGCTATCATGTTCATTGGTTGACTCTGCTGTCATTGTACCGAGATAAATAAGTCTAGCTTCTTCTTGACCGGAAATGATTTCAATAGGGTAAGGTAATACTTTAGCTGCTTCGTTTAAAAATTTAAGTCTATTTTTCGCAATTCGTAGAGTATAAGTAGCGACAATTCTTACATTTTCGGTTGGAAATCCATTTAATCGTTCAGCAAATAATGCTAAACATTCAATACCGCGATTAATACTTGATTCACTTAATTCATTATATTCATTTAATCCAGTAGCAAGATGAATATTCTTTTTATGTTTATATATGATTTGTCTAGCGCCATCGATATTGCGAGCGATGATCATATGAAAACTATTAGAGCCTAAATCGATGACAGCATATTCATTAAATTTATTCACGTTAAAACCCTTATACCGATGATTCCATATGTTTTAAATAGTCATAAATGGCATGTTGTGCTCTTATTTTTTTCTTATTGCCTCGTTGTACATAATTATTCATATTATCTTTATCGATAATTCTTGCTTTAACATTATCATTGCATTGCAAGTTAAAGATATCATGTATAGTAGATTTTAATACTGGATCAAAAATTTTAACGCCTACTTCAATTCGATTATCTAAGTTACGAGGCATCCAGTCTGCTGATGAAATATAAGTGTCTTTTTTACCATCGTTTTCAAAAATATATACACGAGCGTGCTCTAAATATTGATCGACAATACTCGTTACATAGATGTTTTCACTTAAATTAGGGATTTGAGGAACTAACACACAAGTTCCCCTAACAATCATTCTAATATTTACACCTGAACATGAAGCTCGATAAAGTTGATCAATCATCTCTTTATCGGTGATCGCATTCAATTTTAAATAAATACCAGAAGGTTTTCCTGCTTTGGCATTATTAATTTCACGTTCAATAAACTCATAAAAACGTTGACGAGTATTTTGTGGCGATACCAGTAAGTGATTAAACGAAACAGGTTTAAATGGATTTTCAATGAAATTAAATACTTTAATAACTTCATCGGTAATGGCCGGATCAGAAGTTAATAGGGAAAAATCAGTATAGACTCGTGCTGTTTTTTCATTAAAGTTACCTGAGCCAATATGTGCATAGCGAACAATTCTATCTTCTTCTCGTCGATCAATTAAAAACAATTTAGCATGGATCTTGAGTTTTGGTTGTGAATAGATAACTTTAATACCACTACGAATTAATCTTTTAGCCCATTTTATATTTGCTTCTTCATCAAAGCGAGCCTGTAGTTCAACCACCACGGTAACTTTTTTACCATTATTGGCGGCATTAATTGCTGCGTGTATAAATCGTGAATCTTTCGCAACCCGATAAATATTCATACGAATATGGGTCACAGCTGGATCGAAAGAGGCTTGACGCATGATCTCAAGTACATGACCAAATGAATAATAAGGATAGTAGAGCAATACATCACGATCCTTAATTGTCGCAAAAGCATTCCTAAATTTTTTAAATCGATTATAAGCAAGACTAGGTAAACGTTTATTAAGTAAATTTTTACCCCCTAAATCAGGAAAGTTAGCTAAATCTTTAAAATTAGGATAACGTCCGCCTGGCATTGCATCTTGTTCTGTTAATCTTAATTTATTAATCAATAATTCAAATAATGCTTTAGGCATATCTTTTTGATAGGTAAAGCGTACTGGTTGAGCCGTTAAACGTTGTTTCAAACCTTGTGACATTAATTCTAGTAAACTATCTAGTTCACTATTTAATTCATATTCTGCATCACGATTAATGTTGATTGAATACGCATTTAATTCAACAGCATCAAAAAAGACTTTAAAAATATCGTCTAAACAGTAACGTAAAATATTATCTAAAAAGATAATTGATTTGTTTTTGGTTGAGACTTCCGATGGTAATAATACAAAACGAGGAGCATTGTCGGTAGGTAACTCCAATAAAGCATAACTAATATTGTCTTTACAAATAATTTCCACCGCCAAATAAGCATGATCATCTTTGAGAAATTGGATCAATTCGGTATGACTATCAAGAAGAATAGGGGTGATATATTGTCTTAGATTTTGCTTATAGTAATTTTTTATCCAATTTTCTTGATAACTGGTAAGTTGCCTTTCATTTATTAGAAAAATCTGGTTTCTAGCCATTTCTAATAACAGTTCGTTATAGAGTTGATCAAATTGTAACTCAAGCTGAATAACTTTTTGGTTAACTTGCCTTAATAAATGTTTCGCATTGGAGGTCGATTGAGATTGTTCTTGCTCAATAAGAACATATTTTTTTAAGTTTGCAAATTGAACTTTATAAAATTCATCTAGATTACTGGAGTAAATACCTAAAAAACGGATTCGTTCTATAAGAGGGTTACTTTCGTCAGCAGCCTCTTGTAGTACTCGTTGATTAAAGGATAACCAACTGAGTTCTTTGGGTGAATATACTTTTTCTATAATCATGTCTTATTTAGTCCATTCTACAAATTGAATACCTAACAGCATAACGGAAGTTAAAAAAAAAGCTAGCATATCGCTAGCTTTTTATCATTCATTTAAACAAATTTAAAATGATTAGATGCGGTGTACCGAAGTTGTATTAGTAGTACCACTTGGAACCAATGCACCTGATACCATAACAATAGTATCGCCTTGTTTAACATTACAAACTTTAACTGCCATTTCTTTACCTAAACGGTAGAAATCATCAGTTGAGTTGATCGCATCAATTAAAATTGGCTCAACACCCTTAGATAATGCTAATTGATTAACTGTTTTTTGGCTTGAAGATAGCGCTAAAATACGAGCTGTCGGGAAATAATGACGAAGTTCACGAGCAGATTTACCACTACGAGTAGCAACAACAATTAATGGCACATTTAAACGCTCAGCAATTTCAACTGCACCACAACATACTGCAGCAGTAATACGTAATGTTTCTTCTTTGGTTGTTAATTCAAGTTTAGCCGGAATAGTACCATCAGTACGTTTACAGATAGTAGCCATCACATTTACTGCTTCAAATGGATATTTACCTTTAGCACTTTCACCTGATAACATAACTGCGTCAGTTCCATCAATGATTGCATTAGCAACGTCACCAGCTTCAGCACGAGTAGGACGAGGGTTTTTAATCATTGAGTCTAACATTTGTGTTGCAGTAATAACTGGTTTTGACGCTTTATTACATTTTTTGATCATCATTTTTTGAGCAAAAATAACTTCTTCAACAGCGATTTCCACACCTAAGTCACCACGAGCAACCATGATACCATCAGAAGCTTCTAAAATTTCATCAAAATTATCTAAACCTTCTTGGTTTTCAATTTTAGAAATAATTTTGATTTCTTCACCACCGTGAGCTTTAAGATGAGCACGGATATCTTCAACGTCAGAACGTTTACGAATAAAAGAAGCAGCAATAAAGTCAACGCCTTGCTCACAACCAAAAATTAAATCATTTTTATCTTTTTCAGCAAGTGCCGGTAATTTAATAGAAACACCTGGTAAGTTAATACCTTTATTTTCACCTAAATCACCATTATTTAATACTTTACAAACAACTTCGTTACCGTTGATTTCGACAACGTCCATAGCGATTAAACCATCATCAACTAATACACGATTTCCTGGTTTAAGATCTTGAGCGAAACCTTTATAAGTAACCGCAACTCGTTCTGAATTACCAACTACGGTTTCATCAGTAGTAAAAGTGAAAGTTTGACCTGCAACAAGAGATACATCATTACCACCTTCTAACTTAATAGTACGGATTTCTGGACCTTTAGTATCCAACATAATTGCCGCTTTTAAGCCTGTTTCTTGCATTACTTCACGTAAATTTTTGATTCGATTACCGTGTTCTTCATAATCACCATGAGAGAAGTTTAAACGCATTACATTCATGCCAGCATTTAATAATTTGGTTAACATCTCTTTTGATTCTGATTTTGGTCCTATGGTACAAACGATTTTTGTCTTTTTCATAATATTATCACTACTTGTTAAGGTTAATGTTTAAATTTCATATAAACTGGGTATATGTCTAAATGCAAAATATTCTTATTGGATTGAAAGGGATATAAGAAGGATCGAGTAACTGAAAAATAGTTACTTAATTTTATTTCAGCATCTGAAAAACTGACTATTTTCATTAAAATATAGACCCTCAAAAAATTGGCTTCATTATAGACTTAACTCTATTTTAAATAAAGTTTTTTTATCATTAAATCTGTTTTAAGTTTATACAATTAGTAAATATAACAGATTGGATAATAACGATAGATTTTATAAAATTTTGAGGAAAGGGGTTTTTTAAGTTACATATAATCCTTTAGTTGAAAGATAAGTTTGTCTTGGTTATTTTTTAACACTAATTTTGTGTCAATTAATTGAACATTTGCCCCATCAATAATCAGTTTTTTAATCACATTATCGAGTAAATCTAATTGGTTATTCTGACATTTATTGTAGGTCATATTGATTATCTGGCCTTTGATCATATTATTCTCAAGTTTGACTTGAGCTGAAAATTCACTACACATTTTTCCAATCATCATCATATTTTCGCCAAATTCTAAATCAACATTGTCGAAAATAGGTAAACTCAATCCATTAGTTTCCATCAGGACATAATGGTGATGCATAAGATCCTGTTCTTTGATGCTATTTGAAGAAGTGCATCCACTTAAGTTAAATATAAGCGAGGCAGATAATAGTAATACTGATTTATTCATTTAATCTCCTATAAATAAAGAATATTTGCTATAATTTATAATAATTATAATTGTAAATAATATACTCAACACCTTATGGTATCTCAACAACAATTAAACAAATTGTCGTCAATGACTTTCTTAGATCAACTAAAAATAAGAAAGCTTATTAATAAAAAACAAAATGTTGCTGAAATCGAATCAGCAATAAATTTAGCTGTCGAACATTATAATGTTCGATTACAATCTTTACCTAATCATATTGATTTTCCTAGTAATTTACCGGTAGTTGAAAAAAAACAGGCTATTTATGAAGCAATTAAACATCATCAAGTAGTCATCATTGCTGGCGAAACAGGCTCAGGTAAAACCACACAAATTCCCAAAATATGTCTAGAATTAGGACTAGGTGTAAAAGGCTATATTGGTCATACTCAACCGAGAAGATTAGCCGCTCGTTCGGTAGCTAACCGTATTGCTGAAGAATTAAAGACGGAAATAGGGCAATTAGTCGGCTACAAAGTTAGATTTTCAGATCATGTAAGTGATAGTACATTGGTTAAATTGATGACTGATGGAATTTTATTAGCAGAAATTCAACAAGATAAGCTATTACTGCAATATGATACTATCATTATTGATGAGGCCCATGAACGTAGTTTAAATATAGATTTCATTTTAGGATATTTAAAACAACTATTACCTAAGCGTCCTGATTTAAAAGTTATTATTACTTCGGCAACAATTGATGTTGAACGTTTCTCTAATCATTTCAATCATGCACCGATAATTGAAGTATCTGGCAGAACCTATCCGGTTGAAGTTAGGTATCGGCCAGTGATTTTTAGTGAGGATTCTGAAAGTGATAAAAACAATGATTTTCAACCGATCATTAATGCTATTGATGAGCTTTCATTGGAAAGTGCTGGTGATATACTCATTTTTCTAACGGGAGAACGTGAAATACGAGATCTTGCTGATACATTAAGAAAATTAGAATTGAAACATACTGAAATTCTACCTTTATACGCAAGACTATCGGCATCAGAACAAAATCGCATTTTCCAACCGCATAATGGACGACGGATTGTATTAGCAACTAATGTTGCTGAAACGTCGTTAACTGTTCCAGGCATTAAATATGTTATTGACCCCGGTTTAGCCAGAATTAGTCGTTATAGCTATCGTACTAAAGTACAACGATTACCAATTGAACCAATTTCTCAAGCATCTGCAAATCAAAGAAAAGGGCGTTGTGGTAGAACATCGGACGGTATTTGTATTCGGCTTTATGATGAACAAGATTTTTTATCAAGACCTGAATTTACAGAACCAGAAATATTACGAACAAATTTAGCTTCAGTTATATTACAAATGACATCATTAGGATTAGGTGATATTGCTGCTTTTCCGTTTGTGGAATCACCTGATTCTAGGTATATTCGTGATGGTATACGACTATTAGAAGAACTTGGAGCTATTTATACTAAACATCATCATTATCACTTAACTGATATAGGTCGAATTTTATCCCAGTTACCTATAGATCCTCGATTAGCGAGAATGTTAGTTGAAGCAAGGCAATTAGGTTGTATAAAAGAAGTGATGATCATTACTGCTGCACTATCAATACAAGATCCTAGAGAACGTCCATTTGATAAACAGCAAGCTTCTGATGAAAAACATCGACGATTTGCCGATAAAGAATCAGACTTTATCTCTTTTATTAATTTATGGAATTATATTGCCAGTCAACAAGCAGAATTATCGGGTAATCAATTTAGACGTTTATGCCAAAAAGAATACCTCAATTATCTGCGTATTCGTGAATGGCAAGATGTTTATACGCAAATTAGGCAAACAGTTAAACAACTAGCATTTCCGATCAATAGCCAATTAGCGGATTATCGTTCATTACACATTGCACTATTAAGTGGTTTATTATCGCATGTTGGGATGAAAGAAATCGAAAAACATGAATATATTGGTGCTCGTAATGTCAAATTTGCTATTTTCCCTAATTCAGCAATTTTTAAAAATCAACCAAAATGGTGTATTGCTAGTGAATTGGTTGAAACCAGTCGATTATGGGGGAGAACGGCAGCCAAAATTGAAGCTGAATGGGTCGAACCAATAGCCAAACATCTAGTCAAATACAGTTACAGTGAACCTAGATGGTCTAAGAAGCAAGGAACAACCATTGCTAACGAAAAAGTCACTTTATACGGATTACCTATTGTTGCTAGTCGTACGGTTAATTACAGTAAAATTGATCCAATATTAAGTCGCTCTTTATTTATTCGCCATGCGTTAGTGGAAGGTGATTGGCAAACTAACTACAGTTTTTATAAGCAAAATCAAAAATTAATCAATGAAGTTGAGGATCTTGAACATAAGTCTCGACGTCAAGATATTCTGATTGATGATGATGACCTATATAACTTTTACGATGAACGAATAGATAAATCAGTCATTTCTGCAAAGCATTTTGATACATGGTGGAAAACAAAACAAAAAATTGATCCAGAATTTCTTAATGTCAAAAAAAATATGTTGATTAAACAGTCAGCACAACCGGTGAAAGTGAATGATTATCCAGATTTTTGGTATCAAAACAACTTAAAGCTACCTTTGAGTTATCAGTTTGATCTTGGTAACGTGCGTGACGGCGTCACAATCACTATTCCACTCAACATCCTTAATCAGATAAAAAATAGTGGTTTTGATTGGCAAGTTCCTGGTTTTCGCTATGATTTAATCATTTCATTAATCAAATCATTACCTAAATCATTACGTAAAAGTTTGGTACCTGCACCAAATTATGCTGAAGCTTTTTTGAATAGAGCCAATTCAACAGCATCGCCGTTACTTGAAACGTTACAAAATGAATTTAGAAAAATGACAGGTACTAAGATTGAGCCATCAGATTGGCAACTTGATCAGGTACCTAGTTACTTAAAGATGAATTTCAGTATTGTTGATCATGATCGTGAAATTGCTTTTGGCAAAGATTTAGTTAAACTTCAAGAACAACTTAAAAAAGAAGTTCAACAAGCGTTATCATCTTTAACCCAGAAAAAATCGATTAAAATAGAAAAGAATAATATTACTGATTGGGATTTTGGTTCTTTACCAGCAATCTATGAAGAAAAACAAAACAATTACATAATTAAAGCTTATCCAGCGATTATTGATAATCAACATTCAGTTAGTATCAAACTTGTTGATTCGTTGGAAGAACAAAAGCGCTTAAGTAAATTAGGTATTCGTCGATTATTAATCCTCAATATTCCATCACCCATAAAATATTTACATGAAAAACTGCCAAACAAATCTAAGTTAGGCTTATATTTTAATTCATTTGGCACAGTACTTAATCTTATTGATGATTGTATTGCTTGTGGCGTTGATCATTTAATTGAAAAGACTAACCAAATTATTGATAATCAACAACAATATCAACAACTTCTAACTTACACTAAAAGCCATATCAATGAAACAGTTGTTGATATTGCTAAACAAGTAGAATCAATATTAACGTTACACTTTAATATTAATAAAAAATTAAAAGGGAGAGTAGATCTATCCCTTGCTTTTGCTTTATCTGATATAAAGCAGCAAGTCAGCGAATTAGTCTATAAAGGGTTTGTTGCACAAACCGGTTATGACAAGCTTCCTGATATTTATCGCTATTTATCTGCGATTGAAAAACGTTTAGAAAAGCTTGGTTCGAATATGGCTAAAGATAGACAAGCAATGAATATAATAGAAGAAGTTAAGAATGAATATCAAACTTGGCTAAATAGTTTGCCAGAAAATCAAAAATCATTAAGTAAAGTGACTAACATTAAATGGATGATTGAAGAACTAAGAGTTAATCTTTTTGCCCAACAATTAGGAACGCCATACCCAATATCGGCAAAACGCATAAGACAACAAATAGAGACTGTATCGACAGAGTTATAATTTTAGAATCTATAATCTGATACGTTACGGTAGTAAAAAGAAGGGCGCGTAGACGCCCATTTTGATTATCGATAAAGATCTACAAATACCGTAATATTTGGACCTTTAGTATCATGCGCTATACGAGCAATATGATAATATTTTGCGCCAGCTTCAATCGCACGTTTACCTGCTTGGTAAGAAATTTCTTGATCAGTGACATAATAGCCTCTAAATTTCAATGTATCAAACGCAACCATTTTAGCTGCTGTAGCATCATTAAGTTCTTGAATTTTTCTTCCATCAGATAATGTTACAGTGTAACGAGTTACTCTCTGAGGTTCAGTAACAACAGATGTCGTTGTTTCAGTATTTGATGATGTTGCAACTTTAGCTGTAGTAGTTGTTATTGAAGTCGAAGTTGTAGGCGTTTTATCGATAACCTTATTATTAAACTTATCAGCATAATATTTTTCATTAAACGCAGAAGGGGAATAATAACCCGGTTTTTCAACCTGCATTGCAGCATCACCACCTTTAGCTAAAGCTAATTGACCTGCCTCTGAATCATAAGGAATAGCGTCTTCAGGTTGTAATTTACGTTCTGGCGCATCTTTTTTAAATAAATAAGCTGCAATTTGTAAAGTGCTACCTAATTCTGAACGTGAATCAATATAAAATCCATAAGCACCTTTGGCTGATGCTTCTTTAGCAATTGCTTGATTAACGTCATAATCAGTTGGGAAGTAGCCACGAATACGGACAATATTGAATGGTTCTAATCGTATTGCTTTTGCTTTAGGATACTCATATACACCTTCAAACTTACGTAAATTTTCTGTTGGTTCTACAGCTTTAGGGGCATCTGATTTATATAACTTAGCATAGACAATTCGTAAAGTATCATTTGAAGGACTAATATTAGTTGTTGTAATGTAGAACGAAGCCGCACCTTCATTATCAGCAGCTTTTGACATAGCCATAACGTAATCGCTATCAGTATAAAAAGCACCTCGAATAGTAATGCTTTTGAAAGATTGCATGCTATTAGCTTGTTCTTCAGTCAATTGTTGTGCAGCAAATGAAGAACAAGGTATAAGCGCAATAGTCGCAGCGATAAATGTTTTCTTTAAACTTGTCATATAAAAACCTTACAGTAAATTTTAATTAATTTAGCACAGATAAATTTAGTTACATATTTCTATTAAAGAATCTAAATCATTGATATATATGTATTTGCCTTTGGCTGTTAAGATGTTTTGTTCTTGTAATTTTGATAGATTGCGACTAACGGTTTCAATTGTTAATCCTAAAAAATTGGCTATATCAGCACGACTCATTGCCAGTTTTATATTCAAAGAGGTATGTCCTCTTTGCTGATATCTAAGATAAAGAGAATAGATGAAAGTAGCAAGACGTTCATCAGATTTTTTTTGCGAATAACAGAGAATTAATTTTTGATAGTTATAAATGTCCGTGCTCAATAACTTAAATACCAGATCACGGACACTTTTGTTACTATCAATTAATGTCATTAATTCATCAAAGTGAAGCTCACAAAGCGAAGTATTACCCAAAGTTTGAATATTGCTATTATAAACTTTTGTTGAGATAGAATCTAAACCAACGATATCTCCAGGCAAATAAAAGCCATTAATTTGCTCAGTTTTTTCTGGTGTCGTCACATATGTCTTTAATGCGCCAGAATGAACAATATAAAACTTCTTAAATGGAGTTTTTGCTTTAACAACTATTTCATCTTTAGTATATGTTTTTTGCCGTTCTAAAATATTACTCAGTGAATTATTAATTAACATTGGAATACAAAGTCCACCAAGACTACATGATTCGCAAGGAACGGAATAACTATTGCTGCGCAATGTTTTATAAATAGTATGCATATTAACCTATTAACCTAAATAGAATTGTTAAAGATTTTAATTGTTAAGATTATCATATTTTTCAATAAAACAAAAACTAACTATATAGTTTATATTCTATTATTCAATAAATAGAAAAGAAATGGAAAATTATTATTAAATAATTAAATTACCATTTTTTGATAAATCATATTTATTTTTAAGTTTATTAAGAGTCCCATTTAATTAATAGAGATAAGTAATAGAGAGAAGAATCGAAATTTACTGAATAATTCAGTTCTTCTTAAAAGAAGAATTAAGTTCGTAATAATATAATATATTTAACATAATATACATTATGCGCACTAAATATAATCAATATTTAACTTAATATAATTTTTTATTTTATAGATGACAATTTTGTAAATACTTCCTATTAGTAATATATCAGTTAAGCGTATAA
>NZ_NASN01000062.1:0-12685 GCF_002142015.1 Gilliamella sp. A7 | reverse complement strand
AAATAATATATTTCTAACTTTTAAGCTTATTTTTGATGAATATAGTGTCTTAATAAGAAAATTAACCATGATTTATTTATATCTGAGTTAATAAGTTTTAAAAAAATTTTAACTTTTAAGAGAAAATAGAAGTTATTCGCCATAAACCGCTATTCGGCGGTTTTTTTATGTCTGGAGAAAATAAATGTCTATAACTCAAGATTTACAAACTCTTGAAGGAAATCAACTAATACAACTCATAGAAGTTGATGGTTCTAAATTTGGACTTGATGAAGTTTTAAGATTTCATGCTCATAACATACCATTGGAAGGTTGGGCATCTTTTATTTATGAAAATATGCCATCTATTCATTGGCAAGGTCACGAATATTTTCCTTTTCCATACGAATTAAGTGGTATTGAGTTAAGTAGTACTGGATCTCAACCAACGCCAGAATTATCCATAGGTAATATTGATGGCAAGGTGACCAAACTTTGTCTTGATTATGAAGATTTAGTACAAGCTAAAGTTAAAATTCACACAACAATGGCTAAGTATCTTGATGATTGCAATTGGCTTGATGGCAACCCTCATGCTGATCCTCTTCAAGAACGAGTTCAGCTTTTCTTTATTAATAAAAAGAAAGAAGAAACTAAAGAAGTAATCAAATTTGAACTTTGCTCTCCATTTGATATACAAAATTTACAACTTCCTACCCGTCAGATAACTACAGTTTGTACTTGGTGTATGCGTGGTTGGTATCGAAGTGGTAATGGTTGTGATTATACTGGTGATAAATATTTTACTAAAGATGGAATACCGACAGATGATCCCGCAAAAGATGAATGTGGTGGTTTATTAAAAGATTGCAAAGCAAGGCATGGTAATAATCCTCTTCCATTTGGTGGTTTTCCTGCAGCCAATCTTCAAGGTAAGTAATATGCGACAGAGATTATTTAATGCAATTATTAAACATGCTGAAAAAGAGTATCCAAATGAAGCCTGTGGGTTGATTGTTGATACAGGTAAAACACAAAAATTTATTCCTTGTAAAAATATATCAGATAATCCTAAAGAACATTTTCAAATTTCCCCTGATGAACAGTTGAAAGCTGAAGAACAAGGTGAAATTATTATGATTATCCATTCCCACCCAGATTCACCGATGTTAGTGCCATCTGAGTTTGATCGTATTCAATGTGATTATTCGGGAATTGAGTGGGGGATTGTTTCTTTTCCTGAAGGTGATTTCTGCACAATTTCTCCTCGATGTGATCGAGATTATACCGGCCGACAATGGTTACTTGGGTATGCTGATTGTTGGTCGCTGATTTTAGATTACTATCAGCGTGAATATAACATAACGCTTAAGAATTATTCTGTTCCCCGTGAGTGGTGGGAAAACGGTAAAGAAAATATCTATGAAGATCATTGGCAAACAGAGGGATTTATTGAGGTTGAATTAAGCGATATCAAGCTGGGCGATATTATTATGATGCGTTTGAATGCAAACGTAACCAATCATGCCGCAATTTATATCGGTGATAATCGCCTTCTTCATCATGCATTTGGTCAATTATCCTCACGCACCCCTTACGGAAAATATTATAGAGATAGAACAGTTCGCATTGTACGACATAAGGAGTTATTCGATGCTAAGTAATTTAACCTTTAAAGGCGCAATGGCTAAACAATTTGGTAAAAACCATCAATATGACGTAAAAAACATCAAAGAGTTATTGAGAGCTTTATGTGCAACCAAAAAAGGTTTCGAAAAATATATGTCAAGCGCTCATTTAAAAGGGATCAAGTTTGCTTTTTTTGTAGATGGTAAAAATATCGGTATTGACGAATTTGATATCAATGCAACTGGTAGAAATTACATGATTATGCCGGTATCTCAAGGTGCTAAAAGGGGAGGGTTTCTTCAAGTTGTAATCGGCGTGGTAGCAATTGTTGCTTCATTTTTTACAGGTGGTGCGTCGTTAACACTTTTAGGTGCAACAATTGAAGCCTCGTCCATTTTGGCTAGTGTCGGTATCAGTATGGCTCTCGGAGGTATTGTTCAAATGCTAACTCCTCAGCCAAAATTTAATGCAGGTACTTCTTCCAGTGCTGAAAATAAACCTAATTATGCCTTTGGTTCACCGGTTAATACGGATGCGGTAGGTCATCCTATACCGATATTATTTGGTGAACGTGAAATCGGTGGCGCATTTATTAATGCCGGTATTTATACAGAAGATCAGCAATAGGTGAATCATGGAAACGCAAATTATAGAAGGTCAAAAAGGTGGAAGTAAGAAACCGCACAATCCTTACGAGCAACCTGACAACTTGCTTTCAACCGCTAAACTTAAAATGCTTATAGCACTAAGTGAAGGCGAAATTGAAGGTAGTTTAACGGCGCAAAATATATTTATCGATAAAACACCGTTAGCTAATCCAGACGGAACGTATAATTTTAAAGGTGTTCATTGGGAATTTCGCAATGGCAGTCAAACGCAAGATTATATTCAAGGTATGCCTGAGGTCAGCAATGAATTAAAAGCAAATTTTGCTGTTAAAACTGATATGCCATGGGTACGTTCATTTTCCAATTTAGAGTTGGATGCAGTAAGAATTAAACTTAATTTACCATCTCATGTTAGTTATAGAGATAATGGCGATATGGTCGGAACGACAACACATTATACTATTGATTTATCTGTTGATGGTAGTGCTTTTGAAACTGTTTTAAATGGTAAATTCGATGGTAAAACCACATCAGCATATCAACGAGATCACCGTATAGATCTTCCTAATGCCATTCAAGGGTGGACTATTCGTGTTAGGCGAATAACTCCAGATTCAAAATCAAGTAAACTAGTGAATGCATTTGGTGTTTCTTCATATGCAGAAGTGATTGATAACAAATTACGTTATCCTAACACCGCATTGTTATATGTAGAGCTAGATGCGTCAGAATTTAATGGCTCTGTTCCATTAGTAACATGTAAATTGAAAGGTAAGGTTGTTCAAGTTCCAGACAATTATGACCCTGTATCAAGAACATATTTTGGCGAATGGAATGGTACATTCAAGATGGCTTATACAAATAATCCTGCCTGGATAGCCCATTATTTAATGCGTGATGAGATAGCTGGAATGGGAACAAGAATTGAGTCTTCTATGATTGATAAATGGGCTATCTATCAACTGGGACAATATTGCGATCAGATGGTTTCTGATGGCAAAGGCGGTAAAGAACCTCGTTTTACTTGCAATGAGTATATACAAAGTCAACGCGACGCTTACGCAGTATTAAAAGATTTGGTTGCCTCATTTAGAGGTATAACTTTTTGGGGTAATGACCAAATCTATTTAACGTCAGATATGCCACAAGATGAGCCTGATTTTATTTATCACCCTTCTAATGTTATTGGTGATATTGTTTATGCAGGTGGCTCTTATAAAAATCGTTATACCTCTTGTCTGGTCGCCTATTCAAATCCAGACAATCATTACTGCGATGATGTTGAAACAGTCTGGGATAATGACCTAATGCGTCGGTATGATGTAAATGTAATGAAACTAACAGCTATTGGTTGTACATCACAAAGCGAGGCGCAGCGACGAGGCCGCTGGGCATTACTCTCTAATGTAAAAGATGGCGTTGTAACATTTTCTGTAGGTCTTGATGGTTATATTCCTTTACCTGCCCGCATAATCGGTATTGCCGATCCATCACGTTCTGGAAAGGAAAATGGAGGACGTATTCATGAGGTTAATGGTAGAAAAATTACATTAGATAGACCCGTTGACTATGATGTTGGCGATAGATTGGTAATTAATTTACCTGACGGAACAGCACAAAGCCGAACTATAAAATCAATTAGTAAAGATAAAAGAACAGTTACTGTAACAGCCAATTATAAAGTTCACCCTGTTGCTGGAGCAGTTTGGTGTATTGATAGTGATAATGTTGCTATTCAGTATTATAGAGTAACATCCATATCAGCTAAAGAGAATCAACAATTTACTATTACTGCTGTTCAACATGATCCGGAAAAGTTTAAATATATTGACAATGGTGTAAGATTAGAACCTAAACCAATAACTGTAACACCGTCAAGTACTATATCTGCGCCTAAAAATATCGTTATTTCTGAAAGTAGCTATGTGTCACAAGGCTTATCTGTAGCCTCTCTAGAAGTCAATTGGGATAAAGTAGATGGTGCTATAAATTACATTGCGCAATGGCGCAAAGATAAGTGTACATGGATAAATATCGGACAAACTAATGGTACAAGTTTTACTGTTAATGGCATTTATTCCGGTGTTTACGATGTTCGTGTGCGTGCGGTCAATGCAGTTGAAACATCTTCACCGTGGGCTTACTCAGAAGCTACAGCGATTAAAGGTAAGATTGGCAAACCAGAAAAACCAGTAAATTTTACTGCTTCAGAGGATGTGATATTTGGCATTGACTTAAGTTGGTCATTTCCAAAAGGTAGTGGTGATACAAGTTATACTGAAATTCAATACTCAACTAATGAAAATGAAGAAAATGCATTACTTCTTAGCAATGTTCCTTATCCAAGTTATAGTCATTCTCAAATGGGGCTTTCGATAGGACAAGTCTTTTTTTATCGAGCTAGATTAGTTGATAAAATTGGTAACACAAGCGATTGGACAGATTGGGTTAGAGGCATATCAAACACTAATACTAATGATTTAACAGATCATATTTTTAATGAGATTAAGGAAACCGATGCTTGGAATTCATTAGTTGATTCTATTGATAATGTTGTTAACAACTCGATAGATAATGCCAAAGCTATTATTGAAAATGCATTAGCTAATGATATTGAGTCTAAACAACGGAGAATTGAAAACAGTAAGTTATCAGCTGAAATTAAAGAAACTAATGCTGTTTTATTATCTGAAAAAGAAGCTACATCGATAGCACTAAAAGAATTACATTCAAAGTATGGTAACGTCAGTAGCGATTTATCTGAATTAAGACAAACAACTGCGGAACAAAATTCAGCAACAAGCAAATCGATTGATTCATTAACCGCAAAAGTTGGTAATGTTAGTAGTGATTTATCCCAATTTAAACAGGTCACAACAAATCAAAACTCAGCAACAGCACAAGCAATTCAATCTATCAATACAAAAGTTGGTGACGTTTCCACCTCTATATCGGATGTTAGTAAAACGGTAAATAATCTGGATGGAAAAGTTTCAGCCCAACGTAGCATTAAAGTTAAAGTAGATAGTAAAGGTCAGCAATATGCAGCAGGAATGAGTATCGGTGTTGAAAATACCGATAAAGGCATGCAGTCAAATGTTATCTTTTTACAAGACCGTTTTTCAATCATGAATACTGCTGACGGTAATCCTCAAACGATTTTCACAACACAAGGCAATCAAGTCATTATTAGTAATACAGTAATTGGTAATGGAACAATAACTGATGCAAAAATCAAAGATGCATCAATTACTAGTGCAAAGATTAGTAATGTTATTCAATCTGATAACTTTCAAGATGGGAAATCTGGTTGGCAATTATCAAGAAATGACGGCAAGTTAAAAGCTGTTGATGTTGATATTTCGGGAAGGCTTAAAGCAACATCGGGAGAGATGAATAACGTTGTTATCAATGAAAATTGTCAAGTTAGGGGTAAATTAACAGCAGAGCAAATAGTGGGTGATATTGCGAAAATTATTTATTTCTTTACTGGAAGTTCAATAACTATTGAGCCAGAGCCGTTCAATAGAATTATAAGCACACCTACAGTTGTTGTTTACGCTAATTCGGGTAGTGTAGAACAGTTCTCTAGCTATGCAATTTATAATGGTAACGATTTTACTAGTTCGGATGGCAAGGTTATTAAAAAAAATAGTCATTTATTTGTAGTCGGTACTAAAGCTCCTGAATACGCATCTAGCTTCGGTAGTTCGTCGTGGTTTTTTAGATTACCCGCCAACACAACACTCCAGCTAAAATCACGGGGGTATGGTCAATATCCAACTGCTGTTAATTTATTTATTACTAAAGAATAAAAATCAAATAGCACAAATTTTAATGAATAGTTTTAAATACCAAAGAGGTAAATATGTCATGGTATAAAGAAGGCTCTATAACACTGGAGCAAAAAAGCAAAAAAGTTATTGGAAGTGGGACAAAATGGACCAATCCACTTATTGGTATTTGTGCTGGGCAAATGCTGATATTAAAAAAACATAACACAATTGAGATACACGAAATTGCATCAGTACAAACTGATACCGAATTAACATTGGCTAAGCCATATAATGGTGAAACTAAATCAGGGTTATCATACGAAATACCTACAGCTCCCAAAGTATCGATTGAAACATTAGCATTACGTATATCTGAAATGTTCAACTATTATCAACAGCAAATGGAAGGCTGGCAGACAGTATTAACAGGAGATGGGGAAGTAACGTTAACCGCACCAGATGGGCGAGTTGTTACAATTAAATCTCAATACTCAATACAAAAAGAATTATTGAAACTTGTTGAACAAGGTAAGAATTTTGCAGAATCCGCTAATAAATCAGCCGGAACTATTAAAAATGTGAGTGAAACTGTTGAAGGTTTTGCAAACCATGCAAAAATTTATGCCGAAACTGCCAATAAATCAGCATCAGCCTCTGAACTGTCATCTAAAAGCTCATCAGATAGTGCCAAAATAGCAAAAGCATCAGAAAATAACGCAAATAGTGCCGCCAAAAATGCTAAAACATCTGAAGATAACGCAAAAAAATGGGCGTCTTCAATTGATACATCGACGTTAGTTAAAAAAACTGGTGATACGATGTCTGGACAACTGATTTTGTCTAAAAATGGATTAAAAATCAATTATGACAACAAAAATATAATGGCTCTCATAACGGCAGATGATAATTATTCACATATTTTCTATGATGCAGAAAAAAAACAGTGGCTGAGCAAATTAGTATATAACTCAACAATCAATTCGTGGAGTTTTCAATATATAAATGACGTGGTCATCAATGGTAAATCAGTGCTAAAAACTGGTGACGCCATCCAAACATTTGGCGATCTGTCAACAACAATAAATCTAAATGAACTGACAGGATCGAATGAGGGAATTTATTATCAAGCGCAAAATGCATCAGCGGTTACAGAACGAGGTTATCCAATTGGTGAAGCAGGAACTTTGCAGGTTTTTAAAAATGGAGCTGATGGTGCTGGATGTTGTCAAATTTATACTACATATAGAAATGCTCGACAATTTATTCGTAATTATCGAGGAGGTACAAAAACATGGGAAGCGTGGAATGAAATTATTACGACAGCAAATAGTAAGTCTTTCATACAAACAGGAGATTATGGGATAGGGGCATTAACAGGCCCAAAAATAGATAATCCAGATGAAACGTTAAAAGGTGGATGTTATGCAACTCGAACAACTGCGTTTCCTGAGTTAACAGAATATCAAAATCGAGATGACTCAGCTAGCCTCATTGTTTATCCAGCATGGACTAAAAATTGGTACGTTGAGAAATTAGCTGTTGTTTACAGTAAAACACCTCGAATTTATTATCGTTGCTCAACCCCAGATGGCAAGCAACCTTTTTATGAAGTCATTACGACAGCTAATGCGTCTGCGGATATAGTCAGTGCCTTACCCGCTACTAAAAGTGTAGTAAATGGCGTACCTACCTATTCAGTAGGTGATCATATAGTCATAAAAGATAATATCGGTGAATTTCGTTTAATGCCGTTCCGTGCTAATGAATTACCGTTTGGATGGTACTTCAGAAACGGAGATAACTATTTGCTAAGTTCACCGCAGGGAAAAGCTTTGAACGGGTTATCCGATAATTATAAACGTGATCATCAGATAACTATCAAAAATATTAATGGTCAGCAATATATTAATGTGCCATCTGCATTTGCGCCTGATGGACGGGGTTTTTTTGAACGTGCAGTCAATGGAACTACTCGCCAGGTAGGTAGTGTCGAGCATGATACAATCAGAAATATTTGGGCAAGATACGGAAATTTTATAGTATCGGCCTTAGAAGCATCTGGAGCATTTAAAATTAATGCAAATGCCGCGCCAGCTTACGATGGGAATGCTCACGGTTGGCATACGGATATTCTATTTGATGCGTCACGAGTTGTACCAACCGCCAATGAAAATCGACCACTCAATATTGGAATGACACCAGCAATTTATCTCGGAGTGTAATATGATTAATTATTATTTCGACAATACAAATGAACTAAAACCATTCACACATCAACTTGAAGCTAATGATGATACATTTGCTCCAGATAATGCATTGCGTATTCCACCAGAATTTAAAAAAGGCTTCCACCCATGCGAATCAAATGGCGAATGGGTGTTAGTTAAAGATCATCGTGGCGAAACAGCTTATAGTATAGAAACTCTAGAGCCTAGTAAAATCGATTATTTAGGTCCAGTTAAAGCAGGATTTACTTTATTAGAGCCATTTCAGTTTAGCCATTGGAGCGGTGATAAGTGGATTTTAGATGAAGACGAGCAAAATGCATACAAAATAAAACAGAATAAAGCTTTAAAAGCTTCACTACTAAACGAGGCTAATGAAAATATATCCATATTACAAGATACTATAGATTTTGGCATGTCAGAAGATGGTGATGAAGATAAATTAAAAGCGTGGAAAAAATATAGAATTCTGCTAAATCGCATTGATGTATCAAATATCCCTGTAGTATTTCCTGAAAAGCCCTAAACGGGCTTTATTGGGAAAATGACATTAATATCTGAGGTATCTAATTTTTTTAGATTAATTCGATATAATTTCCATTTTTTTAACATTGCAACATCGTCATCTTGATTTAAATATTTTAGAGATGAAAAACATAATACACCACTCCAAAAAAATGGGTATTTTGCACTAAAACAAATAAAAGCTGTTATTAATTTTTAATACAAAATACGTTACAGTTTTATGGAAGTTTACAAAATCATAGGGTATTGTTCTAATATAAACATTACAAAATGTATTTTGCTGTTTTAATTAGGTTAAAAATAATTAGTTTTATTTATCATAAAAAATAGTTATGTAAACTTGTGGTATGAAATATGAAAGGCAGATAACGGATAAGAATAGGGTAATCGGCGTGTAACATATTTGTGCCGTAAAGGTTGCGAAAAGCTATAAAAAATAGTAAATAAATATACAGCAACAAGGGTGGGAACCTGTTTAATTATTTGTTTTTCTAATAATTTAAATTCAATTCAATAAAACTATAAAAGTGGTTTATAATCGATTGGTCATTGGTTCAAGTCCAGTAGAGAAATCTATCAAATGTTTTATTATTGTTCATTATTAATCAACAAGCTTGCCGAATGATTTAAAAAAATGGCATTTGGTTGCGTTTTTATTTCTAGTCATTTTTGAATATGGCGAATTCATTGTATAAAACGAGTTAGCTATCTGTGTTTGCTCAATTTTAAGAATTAAAATTGCATCATTAAGAGCAAATTGCATCATTTAGGTGCATTTATTTTAATAATAGATAAAGCATGTCCTGATTATCTTCACTATGTATTCTAATAATTCAAATTATTTATTGAGATATTTTTAGCGACAATTTAATTTTATTTAAATTGGTCTAGATTTTGCATGGTAAATTAAAGGATATTTATTTACTATCAATAAGGAAAAAAGATGAAATATAAAATAATACTTTTCACCACTCTATTTTTAATAAGTACATTCTGTTTTGGTGAGACAAAACTTCCTCATATTGTTATTTTGGCAACTGGAGGAACAATAGCCGGTTCGGCTGCAAGCAATACCGATACCGTTAGTTATAAAGCCGGTGAATTGGGCGTGCAAACATTAATTGATGCGGTTCCTGAATTAAAAAATATTGCTCAAATTGATGGTGAGCAAGTAGCTAATATCGGCAGTAATGATATGACCAGTGATATTATTTTAAAACTATCAAACCGTGTGAATGAACTATTAGCAAAAGATGATATTGATGGCGTTGTAATTACCCATGGTACAGATACACTTGAAGAAACAGCCTATTTTCTTCATTTAACGGTAAAAAGTGATAAACCTGTTGTCTTGACTGCAGCCATGCGTCCCGCGACCGCTATTAGTGCCGATGGACCAATGAATCTATTAGAAGCTGTAACATTGGCATCTACTTCAGAAGCTAAAGGGCGAGGTGTCATGGTTGTACTTAACGATAGAATAGGCTCAGCCCGATTTATAACGAAGACTAATGGCACAACCACAGATACCTTTAAAGCCGCAGAACAGGGATATTTAGGTGTTTTTATAGCAGCAAAACCACACTTTGAAACCAAAATTGACAAACTTCATACATCAAATTCTATTTTTGATCTTAGCGGTGTTAAAGCGTTACCTAAAGTGATTATTTTATATGGTTATCAGGATGATCCAGAGTATTTGTTCGATGCAGCTATCGAAAACCATGTAGATGGTATTGTTTATGCAGGTTCAGGGGCTGGATCTACTTCTGTTAGAAGTGATAGAGGCATAAAAAAAGCAGAAAATGCGGGTATTGTTGTTGTACGTTCATCTCGAACGGGTAGTGGGATAGTTCCTGTAAACAACACATTACCAGGATTAGTTTCTGATTCGCTTAATACTGAAAAAGCCCGAATCTTACTTATGACAGCATTAACTAAAACTAAAAATCCAGAATTAATTCAGCAATATTTTCATAGTTATTAGTTAGAATAAATTTTATGGCTGCAAGGTAGATACTTGCAGCTTAATTCTGAACAAAAACAATTAAAAAGCTGCGAGAGGCAATTTCTTTTACATAATATCAATGGACATCATTCAATAAAATATATTAGTAATGGAGCAAGGCATACAGGCTCCTTTAGTAACAGTTAAAAGTGATTTTGTTTGTTGTTTTAGAATAACATTTTGATCTTATAAAATCATAGATTCAACCGCTAACATTAATGGGTTAAAATAAAAGTGTGATAATTAATTAAAAAAATAGTGTAGGAGGTTTAGAAATTGCAAACCTCGATGGAATACTAAATTAGTCAATTTACTGCCGAGTAGGTAGTTTAGAAAATCACAACGAGGAAATTGTACTGCTGATGAATGTTCACTGCCGTGTAGGCAGTTTAGAAAATATGAAAAAATAATCATAGCAATTAAATAATCAATAATTGACAAAATAGAAGACATTGTTAAAAATAACATTGCCAATAAGAACTCTTCTGATTTTTTTGAATAACCATTATTAGTATATTGAATACAAATGTAAAAAAATATATATTTCTATGAATGGTATTATATTGACAACCAGCGTAATCGTATTAAACTGTATAAATAAACAGGTGATTTTTTGTAATGAGATATCCCAAAAAGCAGAAATTTAAGTTGTTTAAGAAAATAACAATTTGGCTTGATAAAATAACAATCAAAGGAATTGCTGTTTTTATATCACTATTAATTGCTTTTGTTATTAGTATTTCTATTGCTTATCTGATAATTTTTAATATTAATGGAAATGAACATCCAGCATTATATGAATTATATATGGTATATGTTGTAGCAGGATTTATGGTAACTTGGCTAATTATATTAGCTGTTTTGCGATATACATTATCTAAAAGACATTGCTCATAGGAGGGATATATGGCTTATTCTACAATTGCTGTAGCAAATACAATATTAGAGATTGCAGAAAAAAAGAACATTGAAATTTCTCCAATGAAAATGCAGAAATTAATTTATTATGCTCAGGCTTGGTATTATTCATTAAATAATGAACCTCTTATTGATGAACATTTTTCTCGTTGGCATTATGGACCAGTTATCCCGTCTTTATATCATAAATTAAAGTATTATGGGGCAAATAATATTACTTCTAAAATAGGTGATTTAGAGTTTATAAATAATGATACGGTTTTTGTTGAACCTGTGATTAAAGATAATTTGATTGGTCAATATCTAGATAGAATTCTAGAAGTATATGGCTCATTTTCAGCAGAGCAATTATCAAATATGACACATCAAGACGGAACCGCATGGGCGATTAGCGGTCCTGATGGCTCAGTAATTACTTTAGATGAAATGAAGCTAGATACTGAGTGATTTATGATTAAAGACTCTCTAAAAAATATAAAAGTTAAGTTTTCTCCCCAAGATGAGAATAATCTTAATAGTAGTATAGAAAAACCACCTAAATCACAAGAAGACTTAGATTTTGAGATTGAAGAGAAAAGAGTAAGTGTTTCCATAAAGCAAGAGCAATATGAAAGAGAAAAAGCTGATCGTCAACTTAGAGACAAATATTCATTCAAAGCATTTAAGGTAGTAAAAAAATCGCTATGGGGATGGGCTATATTGCTTTTTGTTTATGGAGTTACTAAATTCTTAACCAGACATGAAAATGGTGGTGGATTTGAAATTTTTTCGGATCATGTTTTGATTGCAATCACTACTGCGACATCATTAAATATCTTTGCAGCATTTTTAAGTTTGATTAGAGGACTTTTTCCTTCAATAAAAGAAGATAAAAAAGAAGATAAAAAAGAAAAATAGATTTTTAGAATTAATAATTAGCTACTTCGGTAGCTTTTTTTGTTCCTAAAATCAATCATATATATAATTACAGCGCTATAATAAATTTTACTTAATTTCTATATGTATATGAATATATAC
>NZ_NASN01000061.1:0-12917 GCF_002142015.1 Gilliamella sp. A7 | reverse complement strand
CTATTTAACTAGCTGGATGTTATTAGTATTTAAGTAATTTGTTAATAATTAATTTATTTCAATAATATATTTATTAAAAATCTCATTAATACTAGGAGTTTATTGTTAATTTTCTTGGAAACAGTAATACTTTAAATGCCTTAATATCAATTATTGTTTGACTAGATTTTTTATTTAATCTTGCTGACTAATAACTCGATAAAAGCAGCCTTAAAATTAGTGACAACGTCACTTTAATAAATTAAAACTTATCTATCTTCTTTTAATATCATTGGCTTTTAAATACTAAAAATATATAAAATGGTGTTAATAGTTTCAAGTGTGATAATGTTCTCAATAAAACAATCAAAAAGCCCCTAATTAGGGGCTTATTAATGATTGAAATCATCTATTTTTGTAGGAATTTTTCTAACTGTTCCAATGTTGACGTACCTTGCATTGGTCCTTGTTTTGTCACCGCCAATGCACCGCAAGCATTAGCATAAGTTAAGGCTTTTTTGGCTGTAAAACCTTTATGAATTAAGGCGACATATGCACCACCAAAACAATCCCCTGCACCAGTCGGATCTATTTCGGTAACTAAATGAGGTTGCACATCAAAAGATTCACTTGCCGAATAATAACTCGCGCCCTTATTACCTTTTTTTATAACAATAGAAGATATACCATTATTTAAAAAATAATCGATTGCTTGCTTCTCATTATCCGTATCGGCTAACAATGTGACTTCACTTTCACTTGGTAGGTAAATATCGGTTTGCTGTAATATCGCTAACAGCGCCTCTTTAACGCCAGGCAGATTTAACATTTCCTTACGGATATTAGGATCAAAGGAAATGATACCTTTATTTTGTTTAACTATTGTTATAGCTTTTTTAGCGGTATCAAGGATTTGTTTAGAAAACAGCGAAGACCCCATTATATGTAAATGATCGCAATCTTCTAAAATCTTTTGACTAACCATTTCTTCATTAATCAGAGCACAAGCAGCATTTTTTATATTAAAAATAAAATCCCGACTACCATCCTCATGATAAGTTACAAATGCGCTCCCCGTAGTTTGGTCATCCATAACTTTAATATGAGAGATATCAACACCATCATCAGCTAGTTTTTTTATATTTAATTCACCAAAGCCATCATTACCAACACAACTTATCATTGCTGCTGGTTCATCTAATTTTGCCACTTGATCGATAAAAATTGCTGGTGCACCACTGGCAAATGGGCCCTTCCATAGTCCATCATGTGTAAATAATTGTCCTTTTTGGTTAGCCATAATTTCGACAACAATTTCACCTAGTGTAAATATTTTTTTCATATTAAATCAACTCCATTTAAACTCTGTTTTTCTTATTACGAACATCAATATATACAGCTAATAGAATGACTAATCCTTTAACAACTAGTTGATAAAAATAAGGAATGTTCATTAAGTTCATACCGTTATTAATAACACCGATGATTAGAGCGCCTATCATTGTTCCAATAATTGTGCCGTGACCGCCATTTAAGCTTGTTCCACCTAAAACTGCTGAAGCAATAGCATCTAATTCATAACCTTGCGCAGTACTTGGTTGACCAGAATAAAGTCTTGATGCTAACAATAATCCACTGATGCCAGCCATTAATGCAGTTATCATGAAAACTTGTATTTTTAATTTTTTAACGTTAATTCCTGAATAAACAGCGGCTTCTTTGTTGCCACCGGTGATATAAATTTTTCGGCCAAATGTCGTTTTAGATAAGATGAAATGATTAACTAATAACAATATTAATAGCACCCATATTGGATTAGGTATTGAAAAAATATCGCCATTACCTAATTCAAGAAACACATCATCCATAATCATTTCAGGTCTACCATCAGTAATGATATAAGCAATTCCACGGAAAATTCCCATAGTTGCAACCGTCACAATAAATGATGGAATACCAGCAAGTGCTGTTAAACTACCATTGATAAAACCAACAGCAATAGAAAGTAACAAAGCTATAGCTATGGCAAGATAAAATGGCAATCCCCAAAGCAAAGCAAGTGCAGCTAATGTGCCAGTTAACGCTATGGTTGAACCAACGGATAGATCGATATCACCAAGCAGTAATACATATGTCATACCAAATGCAGTAATCGCAATAATTGACACTTGCAAAACGATATTCATGATATTGCTACTAGTTAAAAAGTTATTATTCATAAATGAAAACAGAATGAATAAAGCAATAAGCCCGATAACAATTCCACCATATTGCCGAAAAACTTTAAAAAAAGAATCTTTATAACTAGTATTGATATTCATCGAGGTATTTTCTTTAGTATTCATGCAGATGCTCCTGTTGCTATATTCATTACTTCTGGTTGAGTTAATCCTTCAGTATTAAATTCCTTTACAATTTTCTTATTACGCATAACAAATAAACGATCACTGATAGACATCACCTCGGGTAATTCTGATGAGATCATAATAATTGCGGTACCTTTTGAAGATAGTTCTCTTATTAATTTATAAATTTCTAATTTGGCACCAATATCGATTCCTCGAGTTGGTTCATCTAAAATCAAGATTTTAGGAGGCTTCACTAACCATTTGGCAATAACGATTTTTTGTTGGTTACCACCACTTAAACTACCGGTTATTTGAAATGGATTATTGGTTTTGATAGCCATTTTCTTTATATATTTAGTCGAATTTAATAATTCTTTTCTATTATTGATGATAAAAGATGATTCATATTGGAAGGCAATATGGTTAATATTTGAATGAACATCATGCATCAAAACCAAGCCTTCTTCTTTACGATTTTCAGTAACGAAAGCAAGACCATGTTCGATTGCTTGAATTGGTGAATTGATACTGACTTTTTTGCCTGAAATAAAAATTTCACCTTGGTATTTAGTTACTCCAAACAATGCTTTCATCACTTCAGACCTACCGGCACCAACTAAACCAAAAAAACCAACTACTTCGCCTGAATGCACCTTAAAACTGATATTTTTGAATTCTCTAAAATGATCTAAGTTTCTAACTTCTAACAAAGGCGGATCTTCCTGAATTTGATGAGGTAATTTCGGTGGATAAATATTTTGTACTTCACGGCCAACCATTTCAGCAATCAGTTGATCTATGGTGGTTTCTGTTTTTTGGTGGGTGCCAATATATTCACCATCACGCATAACAGAAATATCATCAGAGATACGCATGATCTCATCCATCCGGTGAGAAATATAAATAATGGCAACACCTTTTAGTTTAAGTTTTTCTATTATATTAAAGAGTAATTCCGCTTCGTTATCACTTAATGATGAAGTAGGTTCATCCATGATTAATACTTTCGCGTCATAACTAAGTGCTTTAGCAATTTCAACCAATTGCCGTTGTGCCATAGACATGGTTCCAACAATTTGTGATGGATTCAATTTGATTCCATACTCAGCAAATAATGCATTACAATTTTTTATCATTTGATTATCAGAGATAATGCCATATTTATTTGGTTCATTATTGGCATAAATATTCTGAGCAATTGTTAGGTTATTACTCAAACTCAATTCTTGGAAAACAATAGCAATCCCTATCTTCCTTGATTCTGTTGGATTCTTTATAGTAATAACATTACCTTGATAGGTTATTGTTCCACTACTTGGTGGATAAATTCCGGCAAGAATTTTCATTAACGTAGATTTTCCTGCGCCATTTTCGCCCAATAGCGTATGAACTCTACCTTGGTAGATGTCTAAACTAACATTTTTCAAAGCTTGAATCGGACCAAAATTTTTGGCAATAGAATCCACAGATAAAATGATATTATTCATTAGTTGATTCCTTGTGGAAGGGATAGGTATTACCCTATCCCTTATTAAGAATTATTCTTTTCCTGTGTATACACCAGGAGTGACAGGGATTACTTCATCGACTTTTTTACCATTTAAATAGTCAATTGCAGTAGCTACAGCGATTTCACCTAATTGATTTGGATATTGTTGGATTACAGCTACAAATGTTTTTTCTTTATCTACAGCTTTTCTTGCTTCATCCATGCCATCAAAACCAATGATTTTTATATCATTATTTTTAACAGATTTCGCAGCGATAACAGCTGATAATGCAGCATCATCACCAAAACCAAAAATTCCATTTAAGTCTGGGTATGCTTGTAACATATTTTGTGCAACTACAAGAGCTTCTGCGCGGGTAATTCCAGTTTGAATAGACACGATTTTGACGTCTGGAGTTTTAGACAATCCTTCTTTAAATCCATCAACACGATCAACAACTGATTGCACCATAGGATAATCAATAACACCAACCGTTCCTTTACCGTTTAATAATTTACCCATTAACTCACCGGCAGTAACACCACCAGCATAATTGTTGGTCGCAATATGACTAACGACTTTGACACCAACGGCAGGAACATCAACAGTAATAACTGGAATATTCGCCTTTTCAGCTTTCATAATCGCAGCTTGTACACCTTTTGAATCAACCGGTGATAAAATAATTAAATCCACTTTTTTAATAATAAAATCTTCAATGTCTGAAATTTGTTTATTAAGATCTTGGCTAGCGATAGATAGGGATAAATCAACATTTTCTTGTTGAGCTTTTTGTTTTATAGCATCAGCTAATGAGATATAAAAAGGATGTTGTTGGGTTAATAATGAAACACCTATATGATATTGCTTAGCATGTGCGCCGAAAGTGAAAAAAAATAGAAAACACACACAAAAGAGTTTAGATATTTTTTTCATAGAAAGAGCTCCTTCATTTCAAGCATGATAATTAACCTTTATAGGAAAGAATAAATCATCCAATTTTTTATTCTTAATAATCATGCAATTATCAAAATACAATACAAAGAAAAATATAATTTTTCTCTATTTACTGCAATATTCGTAACGTTATGCTACGTATTATTAGTATAGTTTTTGAAACAAATTTTATTGTGACGAAGCTCTCAAATTTTCAAAATAAAAGCAAAAATATTGAATTATATTTTCATTTCAAAAGTTAATTATTATTTGTAGAAGATTTCAAAGTAAGCTAGCAACATCAATATTGACTACTATAAACTCAATTCGAAACAGACAAATCAACCTATCTAAACCTAATTAAAACGATTCAATTGTCAAATCTTAGCTTATCTAACTTAAAAGATGATAAGTAAAACTACTTTCATTTTTAAAGATAAATAATGTTATTATTAATTTGTGAATATGAAAGAAAAAATAGGGATATTTATATGGAAATAAACATATCGCAATTTAGGATTAATATGCATCTTCCTAGAACACAGCAGATTGAGTTTACCGATCTTAATCGACAATTAGATGATATATTAAATATTTATCAACAATATATAGATAACAATGCCCACTGGTATCCAATACACAAAACAGCCAAAGGAAAACCCAAAGCTTTAATTTATAGTTCTGAAGGATTTACTGAATATGGATTAAAAAAACTATCTCATGCTTGTAAACAAATCGACACCAAAGGCAATTTTTTATTTCATTTTGCCGATAGTCAAAAATTATCTGATTGTAACCTGATGTGTTATGTCGGAAGCAAAGCTCTCGATGGCAGTCAAGCTAGTAGATCTTCAATTAAATTTTCTTTTAAACTACCGGAAAGTAAACAAACTATTGATAAAATAGCATCATTTATAACAGGATTAGCGAAAAAATTTAGCCATAACTTTATTACTATGGATATTACAAACTTTCCTACTTCGATTTATCTTTTCCCACCTCGTATAAACTTATCTTTAATGGCTTACATACCTAGTCCATTACAACATAAAGATTATCCAGAAGTTTATCAATTAATACCAATTATAAAAGAGAATAATCATGTTGGTACTGTTATTGTTTTACTTAATCATTTTCCTAATATACAAAATATTAATGATATTAAAACTATGTATAGTGTAGAATTGAAATTGCGTGAAGCAGATCTTTTACCTATGAACAAGGATTTATAATCTATGACATTAATATAAAAATTTGAGAACTAAAATGGTTGAAATTATAAACAATAAATCTACTTTGTTAGATGCAACTAAAATTCTAGTTAACACTGCAGCAATTATTGCTGTAATAAAATATGATCCTGATCTCAACCCTTCACGCAGTGATATTGAAGCAATGAAAGCGATCGAAGACGGACAGGAAACAACTTATAGCAACTCAAGATTAACGGTAGAACAAAAAGCTAAAATAACTCAAGACTTTGCTGAAAAATTAGCCGAAGAAATACTTTTAAACAGAACAATTTATCATGTTGATGAAAATAGTTATATCAATGAATTAATTACCAATATGCAACGTGAACATATTTCATTACCTAATGAAAAATCAACGCAATTATTTCAGCGATTATTGGCTGCTTATCATTATTTAGTCGATTTAAAATTTACTGAAATTAAAATCATTGAAACCTATTTATACGCCTATGCTTCTGATCCAACTTTTAAAGATAACCCTATTATAAAAGCATGGATTGAAAAAACGGATCAACCAGCCCAACAACAATTTCAAGATATGATTTATGTAGCTCGTAAATTCAATTTTATTAAAAATTATCTTAACGAATAATATAATATATAAAACAAAGCCCTTCTTTATAAGGGCCTTTATGAGTCTTGCATTAAAAAACAATTAATCAATATCGCAAAAAACGATATCTTAATTATCAGAATCGATAAGAAAAACTGGCTTTAAAGTTACGTGCCATACCATAAGTATTTTCACCAAGATAGAGTCTGTAATCCTTGTTAAATAAATTATCTACAGATAGTTTAACTTCTGCTTTTGGTAAAAAGGTTGGTTGCCAACTAGCAAATAAGTTATGTAATGAATACCCTGATGAAGGTCCTAATGAATAAGCACCAAGATCAGGTAAACCATCATGATTTCTATCTTCATGCCCGGTTCGATCCTGTTTTCTGACAAATTGAGCATTCCATCCGGCTCTTATATTCCATTCTGGTATTTTAAATCCGGCAGTTAACGTGGCTGTACGAGGAGCAATAGTCGCTACATAGGTTTTGTTATGCATCCACGGTGCTTGAGGTGCGGTATCTCGTTCCCCTTTCTGTATAGAATATGTCGCACTTGAAAACCAATATTTACTATCATAATATGCTTCAAGTTCAAAGCCTTTCACAATTAATTTACCCGGAAGATTTCGATAATTAGATTGGCCTAAAGGACATGGTTTATTGGGCCCACAAATCGATCCATTAAAGCCACGAGTAACAAATATTTCATTAGTGACACGTTGCCTAAATAGTGTACTACGAACCTGTATTTTATCGTTTTCCAATATTAAATTATTAAAATCTAAAATATTACCAATTCGAATTGATAAATCGCGTTCTTTATCTAAATTGCGGCTCGTTGCACTAATCTTACCACTTCCGCCATTTTTAGGCGTAAATTGCACTTCATAAGATTGATCTATGGTTGGCGCTTGCCATGCGTAACTGATGTCACCAAAAAAGCCAATATTATTGGTTGCTTGCCAATAAGTACCAAATCGTGGCGTCCAACCACTATATGTCACCGGAGAATAATCATGTCCAAAACGTGGATCAGGATCATTATAAGCAGAGGCATAATTTTTTGTACCATGATTTCTTACATAATCATATCGTAGGCTAGGCGTTAAAACAAAATTACTAATCGAAATTTCATCTTGTACATAAAAACTGTAAGTTTGCTGTTTACCCGATGGCATATATGCTGGTTGAAAATAACCATGATGATAGTTTGGTTTTTTTTCATAATTCTTATAATACATTAATGTATCACGATCATGTAAATGAGCTTGTGTGCCAATCTTTAATGCGTTCTTCACATCACCAATATTAATTAAACTTACATTTTCCAATTCAATCGTTTTATCAGTATAACTGACCCAACTTTCATTACCCATGGTTCCTAACGAAGAAACTGGATTATATTTAGCTGGGCGCTTATCATGTTGTTTAGTTTTAGAGTATGTAGTATGTAGTGTTAAATCAATGAGCGGATTATAAGTTGGTTGGTAATTCCATTTAAATTGGGCTGAATCATCTGTTTGGTATCTTTTTACCAATTTCCTTAACCATGCAGCTTTATAACCATATTTTTTTATCTGTGCTGCTGTTGGTGGCGTCATTTTTTCGACATATTTTGCCGCCCACGGTTGCCAAGAATCACGTTTAGAGTGAATACCTGATAACGTAAAAGTGTGCTCTTCATTAGGTCTAATATTCAACTTACCCATGTAGCTATCCATATCATCCTCAGAAAAAACAAACCTTGATCCATCTGGCCGTTTAAAATTACCACTATTTCGCTTGGTATAGTAAACTAAACCATCAAAAAAATTATTCTTAGTACGACCATAGACAGCGCCTGTTTCCATATTTTGATGATTATTGGAATGAAAACTATATTTAAGCAATCCTCCCACATATTTATCTGGGTCAAGTAAATCAATGGCATCTTTAGTTTCCATTTTAACCACACCACCAAATCCACCATTACCAAATTTGACATCATGTGGACCTTTATTAACTTCAACTTGTTTCAATAATTCTGGTTCCACAAAAACCGAACCTTGTTGATATTTTTGGAAACCTTTTTGAGCACCGTCAACAATTATTTTGACATCTTCAACTTTACCAAATCCCCAAATATTTAATGTTTGTCCTCCCGGCCTTACCGAACCAGCAGAACTTACACCAGGTAAGGTATTAAGTAATTCGGCGACATTATCTGCTTGCTTTTGTTCAATTAAACCAGAAGAAAGTGTAGAACGACCAGCAATCACACTATTGATTTTTTTTAATTCATCTTGCGATGACGAACGAGCAATAACTGTCATGACATCATCAATATCTTCATTAACTGTTTTGCTTTTATTATTTTTTTGTTGTTCTGTTATATTGTTAGACAATTTATTCTCTTCAGGCTGTGGTGCAGCTTGAAGAGAAAAACTCATAAAGAGCATTATGGTACTCACCTTCTTATAATTCATATTTCATTCCTTCATAAAATGCATTTTTAAATTTGAATTAACCACACAAACAATTATGATAATGATTATCATTAACATATGTAAGGGGTGGCAAGTATATTTCGTTTAACAAAAAATAAACAGATAAATATAAAATTTATTTTTAGAAGGGATTTATGAAAGTTAATTTTAATGACTTTGATAATATCAAGAAAATATTATAACCTGTTGTTTTTTTGACCAATCTATTAACATAAAATGCTTAGGCTAATAACATTTAAGGTAATGACTATTAATCCAATTGAATATAAAAAAGCACCATTAAGGCGCTTTATTTTATTCAATTGGTTTATTAAATGAGGTAGCTAAGGCATTTATTAAAACATGGTATTATTATTTTCTGCCTGCTCTGGTACATTTTGGATCACATCCCAATGTTCGACTATTTTTCCATCTTTAACTCGGAATAAATCAACTACCGCTTTACCAATATCATCATTATTGATTTTGGAATGGACATGTAACCATACGATATCGCCCTCTACTGATGAACGAATTATAGTAGCACTTGATTGTGGATTTTGTTTAAAGAAACCTTCGAAATACGTAATCGCAGGTGTTCTACCATTAGCGACATAGGGATTATGTTGTTTATAATCTTCAGCCAACGTTTTAGTTGCCTCAGCCACTTGATGCTTATTAAAGAAGTTATTATAAAAATTGATAACCAGTGTACGATTTTCTTCCTCTTGAACGAGATTTCTTTGCTTTAGATCTTTTGCAACGGCAATACCAGTAAAACTCAACAAACAAATACCAATAACAAAGCTTTTTTTAATTATATTCATACCAACTCCAATTTCTATTTTAATTTAGATAAACTCTATCTATAATGCGTTATTAGTCTATAATGTAGACTGCTTGAATGGTAACAATAAAAACCAAATAAAACAATAAGTAACATAAACATGACTAGGTCAGCTCAATGTGACTTAATCTGTTTAGGGAAACTAGATAACAATAATTATGACAATGACTAAAACGACAAGAAGTGAACTATTTGAATTTGACCATCCATGTCCTATTCGTGATGTTCTCGATAGAATTGGCGATCAATGGAGTCTGTTAATTCTAAAATCATTAGAACATAATGCGATGCGATTCAATTCTTTACATAGAGAAATTGGCGATATATCACGACAAATGCTGTCACGGACATTAAAAAGACTAGAAAAAGATGGTTATATCACTCGAACCGTTTATGCACAAGTCCCAGCTCGTGTAGAGTACGCTCTAGCTGAACTTGGTATATCATTTCTTGAACCAATGAATACATTAATACAGTGGGCCGATGAAAATCATCAAGCGATTTGTCGAGCGAGAAAACGACAAAATTAGTCATTATTTGAATAGTTATTTTTGAAAGGATAAAAAAGCTAACCAAATATATTGGTTAGCTAATGATTTAATTACTGACAAACAAAGTTTTCAGGATTATTCGTATCCCCTTTACCTTGATAAATCGTTTTTTGTGGATATTGGCATAAAGGACGTTGTAGAGTGACCTGACCATTTTCAATTTTTTGGGCAATTAATCTGTTTGGCGCTTGTTTTTTCTCAACCCAATTAACGAGCGACTCAAAACCATTAATTTTATCTGGGCCATCGCCTCCATTACAATGGTCAACACCAGGAGCGAGGTAGAATTTTGCAAAATCATCGACTGAATCTTTACCGCCCATAATCTTCAATACATTATTATAATATTGAATTGTTCCTTTTGGTGCGATAAGGCGATCATTCAAGCCATGCCAAATAATCATTTTACCACCCAATTTTTTAAATTGACTCAAATCGGCATTATCAGTTCCCATTATTGGACGGAATAACGCTACTGATTCATTAAAATAGTTATCAAAACCGCTGTAACCTAAGGTTTTCCAGTCAAAATTAGGATCTTGTTTAATCCAATACTTTAAATAATCCTCTGGAATAGGAAAAGGCCCTTTGTTACTAGCTAAAACATCAAGTGGTGCAGTCGGCTCAATGCTAAACCATAAAGATTTGCCATTTTGATCTGTTGGTCCTTGCCAAATTTTTCTTAATGTGCGAACTTCGTCCTTATCAAGTCCTGCTTTATATAGCAATTCATCACTGATATCTACTGCTGCTGGATCACTAACTAGGCCATCTTTAATACCATCTTTTTCATCAGCCAGTTCAATAATCGCTTTTCTAACTTTTTCCAGTTTATCACTATCGATCGGTTTACCTAGCTCTTGTTGCATAACAATCTGAGGCCATATTTCTGCTGGTATAAATTTATCCCAATGGATCGCTGGTGCTGCAATATACAAACCATCATAATCAGCCGGATACCTTTGTGCTTCCATTAGCCCTTGTCTTCCACCAGTTGAACAACCATTCCAATATGCATAATTAGCAGCTTGACCATAATATGACACTATGACTTGTTTGGTTTTTACTGTCATCTCATGTACACTGCGATAAGCAAAATCGGTTACCGAATCGGCCTGTAATTTGCCATCTTTAAAGACAAATTTGCCTTCAACTAAATTACCAGTATGTCCAGTATCTGTAGCAGCTGCAACATAACCATTTTTAGCAGCTACCGCTAATTTATCAAATGGTATAAATCCTGCATATCCACCACCGCCTATTGCTTGTAATCGTTGATTCCAATTAGTAGGCAACCAAACTTCGACATTAATAGCCGGTTCAATGGATAATTCGACGCGACAAATCTGCGGTAAATCAACAATTTCTTTAGCTTTAGCGCCTCTTAAAGTATCAGCTAATTTAGAACTTGGTGAAAAACGATCGGCAATTAATTCGCTACTTACTACTTTAGCATTCTCTAATTTCAAATTTGCCAATGCGTGACAACGCTCTTCGACATTAGCTTTCGCGGAAGTCGCATAAGCAGAAGATGCTAAACAACTTAACACCGATAAAAACAATAAACTGTATTTCATCATATCCTCATTCCTATCCTCAAAAAATATAATTTATAAAACTAGTTATCATTAATATTAGTCATTAGCCGTATAAATAACAACATTAATCATGATTATTTTTATCAGTGAATATCACTTATCGATAGTAATTTAATACCTAAGATTATTTATAGAGATTAACTTAAATTAAAACAATAATTAAACAAAATTATCCGCCGTTATAGAACCGACGGATTTATTTTTCAGTCTTTTCTCTGCTGAAACTTTTCACCGTAAAAGACCAATTGGCTATTACCTCTCAATATAGAATAGTGAAATTGTTGACGGATATTTTTTTGCTGCTGGGTTTGTTCAGCTGCATATTCAGCTAATTTATGTGCCAATAACAATTTAGCTAACCGTTTATTTGCATGTTGACTACGTTCGGTTTGTACTTTAACACTAATTCCTGTTGCTAAATGTGTTGCTCGTACCGCTGATTCAGTTTTATTCACATGTTGACCACCTGCTCCAGATGATTTCATAGTGGTAAATTCAATGGTATTGTCATTTAACTCCATAGGGTTTGCTAAACAAGTTACGCCAAAAAACCAATTTTTTCGCTTATGGTGTGGGCGATAAGGACTTTGACAGATCCATTGTATTGTCCCTAACCAACGTTGAATTAATTGGTCACATTCAACACCTTCGATCGATAGTAATACTGATCGAAAAGTATTGGGTTTATCACCCAATACGCTTTCGATAATTTCAGTGGTTAGTGACCGTTGCTCAGCCCTGATGAATCCCCTAATGATTTTGGTAAAAATCATTAAGTTAAGGTAGATACACATCTTGTCATATGATCAAATGGTTTCGCCAAAAATCAATAATCAGACAACAAAATGTGCGAACTCGATATTTTACACGACTCTCTTTACCAATTCTGCCC